>CAYYFC010000023.1:0-24327 GCA_964471215.1 uncultured archaeon
TTACAGCGACGTTAACGGCTTCTCTAAACTTATAACAGAGTCTAACGAGTTTCAAGTAATCTTCTTGAGTTTTCGGGATTAGTAAACCTTGTATCGTTAAGAAATCTACTCTTGCTTCTCGTACTTCTGCAACCATAATTCTATCGCCTCTTCTAAAGCTTCTTTCAAAGCTCCTCTCTTGAATCCCTTAACCTTAACTATGACTTCTCTGAACCTTTTGTCGAGCTCGTCGTCTATCGTCACCGTCCACCTAGCCATCTTATCACCGAAATGCTTATATACTTAAACATATATATGCTTTTCGGAGATGAGCCTTAGCGATGAAGTCGATGAGCCAGGCGAGGTGGAGCGAAGGGAAATCCCGACGGGCGTTCGGTGAACTCGCTAAGCGGGGTAAGCCGGGCTCCCGTCGTAAATTCAGAGTATGAATGTTCATGTGAAAGTTAGATAAATTTTTACTAACTTACACATTTACTCGACTCCGAATTCCGCAGTAAACTGTGAGTCAAAGATCGTAATTGATCCAAAATACCATAAAATTATTAGATTTTTATATAAATTATTCTTAAATTTTTATTCACAAGTGTATCTGTACATCAGTATGAGATGTGTATCCTCAAAGCAGTACTCAATGCATATTTTAATCGAAAATACCGGTATATTTATATCCAGTTCTCAATCGATCTAAGGATCTTAATCAATGCACTGTAGAAATACCTATAAACTTCTCTACAGATTTAACGTGTGATCGTATTTGGAAGAGGTTTTCGAAGAGATTATATAACTTGTAATTAAATACCTATAAAAATGCAACTGACTATAGTAAACAGTGTTCTAAGAATACTGAGAAAGGCCGGATTCATGGTTACAGACTTAGTTGAGACTAAGCCGAGGTGCTTTGATATAGTTGCAAGGAAAAACAACATGATATTGCTTTTAAAGGTCTTGTATAACGTCGATTCATTAAAGCCCGGTATGGCAAAGGAGATGAAAATAATTGCAAAACTCTTAAAGGCTAGTCCTATTGTTATTGGGGAAAGATTTAAAATGGATTACCTTGAGAGAGGTGTCGTATACAACAGACATGGTCTCCCCGTCGTAAACACTGCAACTTTTTACGATTTTATAGTAGAAAACATATACCCGCTCGTATACTCAGCACCTGGGGGTTACTATGTAAAAATAGACAGCAAAAAGATTAAAGAGATGAGGGAGAGACTGGGATTGTCACTTGGAGATCTTGCAAGGATTCTGGGTGTTTCGAGGAGAACTGTTAAAAAATACGAGGAAGACATCGATACAAGTCTCGAAACAGCCTTAAAACTTGAAGAAGTACTCGGTCAGGATGTAATAAAGGGAATTGACCTCTTAAATTTTGTTAAGGATGAGGAGATAAATGTCGACTACCAATTCAGCGGAGAGGAAGCTGAAATAATTGAACAGCTGAAATGCATAGGTGTGGAGGTCTATCCGATCAGACGGGCACCGTTCGATGTCGTCTCAAAAGCTGAAGATGAAAAGATATTGACGGGATTAAGAAAAGTTAGGGAGATTGACAAAAGGGCGATGATACTTGGTAGAATATCCAAGGTTATGCTGACAAAAGCTGCTTACATAGTTGATAGAAAGATAAAAACTGAAGTAAATTCTGTCGTTTTTGTTATGAAAGAAGAGTTGGAGAGCGTTAGTTCCGCAAAAGATTTTATATCATTACTTTACGAAAAGATATCCGAGAAGACATAGTTTGGTAAATTCGAGGCTTCCAAGACATTTTCATCATCATAAACTTTATATAGAACTACAGTTCCATTACTTTTTGTAGGAGGTGATATGGGTGGCTACGCTTCAGGGAACCCCCGTTCTTATCCTAAAGGAGGGAACTCAGAGAACAGTCGGAAGAGACGCTCAGAGGATGAATATAACAGCAGCGAAGGTAATAGCGGAGGCTGTCAGGACTACACTCGGACCAAGAGGTATGGACAAAATGTTAGTTGATAGTCTGGGTGATGTCACAATAACTAACGATGGAGTTACAATTCTAAAAGAAATAGACGTTGAACACCCTGCCGCGAAGATGATAATAGAGGTTGCAAAGACTCAGGATAACGAGGTAGGAGATGGTACGACAACGGCAGTAGTACTTGCAGGAGAATTGCTAAAAAGAGCTGAGGAATTGTTAGATCAGGATATACACCCTACGATAATTGCGAGAGGTTACAGGATGGCGTGTGAAAAGGCACTAGAGGTGCTTGATGATATAGCTATAGAGGTAGATGTTGAGGATGAGGAAGTTCTTAAGAAGGTTGCTTCAACTGCCATAACAGGAAAACATGCGGAATATGCCGTCGATCACCTAGCAAGCCTCGTTGTTAGAGCCGTCAGAAGAGTTGCTGAGAAGACAAAGGAAGGTTATAAGGTTGACGAGGATAACGTTAAAATCGAAAAGAAGCAGGGAGGGGGGATTGAGGATACGCAACTAATAGATGGTATCGTTATAGACAAGGAGGTAGTTCATCCTGCAATGCCCAGAAGGATAAAGAATGCAAAGATAGCAGTGCTCAAGGCTGCGCTAGAGGTAAAGGAAACTGAGACTGATGCGGAGATAAACATAACGAATCCGGACATGTTACAGAAGTTCATAGAGCAGGAGGAGAAGATGATAAAGGACATGGTTGATAAGATAGTTGAAGCTGGAGCAAATGTTGTGTTCTGTCAGAAAGGTATTGACGATTTAGCTCAATACTACCTGGCTAAATCAGGTGTATTGGCAGTAAGAAGGGTTAAACAAAGCGATATAGAGAAGATAGCGAAAGCCACTGGTGCGAAGATAATAACGGATCTAAGAGACATAAAGCCAGAGGATCTTGGAGAGGCAGAGCTTGTAGAGGAGAGGAAGGTTGGAGAGGATAAAATGGTATTCATAACCGGTTGCAAGAATCCTAAAGCAGTAACTATATTGGTAAGAGGTGGTACTGAGCACGTTGTAGAGGAGGTTGCAAGGGGTATTGAGGATGCTGTAAGGGTTGTCTCTTGCGCACTTGAAGACGGAAAGGTCGTGGCGGGAGCGGGAGCACCTGAGATAGAGCTAAGCCTAAGGATAAGGCAGTGGGCTCCAACCCTCGGGGGAAGAGAACAGCTAGCTGCGGAGGCATTCGCTAGCGCATTGGAGATAATTCCAAGAAGCCTTGCAGAAAACGCAGGTCTCGATCCGATCGACATACTCGTAAAGATGAGAAGGGCTCATGAGGAGGGTAAGACTAAGTACGGAGTGGATGTATTCAGCGGAGAAGTAGAGGACATGGTTGAGAAGGGAGTACTTGAGCCTCTGAGAGTTAAGAAGCATGCAATCAGTAGTGCTACAGAGGTAGCAATAATGATACTGAGAATCGATGACGTCATATCCGCGAAAGGAATAGAAAAAGAAAAGGAGAAGACTGAAACTGGTGAGAAAGAAGAGGAGGAATCTGAATCAGAGTAAACAATTTTTATATTAATTATAAATTTTTATTTATATGACCTTGTACATCATCTCTTACATTTTCGTACTATAGTATTCCTTATCGTACCGAGTTATGATTTATCAAAGATTTGCTTTCGATTCGTTCAGCTGTATACTTTTATGAGTAAAAATCGTTCTTCTTACAAATTTCTATCTGCTTACTCCTTAAGGATCACTCAGACTAAAATCTAAAATCCTAATAAACCAACTCCGATTTTGGATATACGAAAGTCAAAAATATCATTTGAGAAAAACTTAAATTAAAATCTAGATAAAAACTTTAGACGGTGGAATTATGAAGTTCTTCATAATAGGCTTTGGACAGGCAGGAGGAAAAATACTTGATCTATTTCTTGAAAATGAGAAGATGAGAGGCTCAAAAATCATGATCAAAACGTTAGCCGTAAATACAGCTAGAACTGATCTAATGGGATTGAAACACATACCCATGAAGGATAGGATATTGATAGGTCAGAGTCATCCCAAGGTTAAAGGGCATGGCGTTGGAACAGATAACAAGTTAGGAGCAAAAGTTGCGCAGGATGAGGTTGAAACTATCCTAAACGCAATAGATCAAAAAGGAACACATGACATAGATGCGTTCCTAATAATAGCTGGACTCGGCGGCGGAACAGGAAGCGGAGGTGCACCTGTTTTAGCTAAGCATTTATCAGAGACCTATTCGGAACCAGTTTATGCCGTGGGAATACTTCCCGCTCCGGAGGAGGGTAAGCTCTACTCCTTAAATGCCGCGAGGAGTATGATCTCTCTTCTGAAGTACGTTGACAATCTCATACTCGTGGATAACGGTACATGGAAGTTCGAAGGTATGAGCTTAAAGGAAAGCTTTGCCAAGATAAATGAAGAAATCGTGAAAAGATTGGCACTTCTTGCAAGAGCAGGCGAGCCCTTGGAGGAGGGATTGGTTGGGGAAATGGTTGTCGATAGTAGCGAGGTCATAAATACGTTTAGGGGAGGTGGAATATCGTCAATCGGTTATGCATCCACGCTTGCTGTGGAGGAAAAACCTAAGAAGAAGTTATCACTCTTTAGGAAAAAAGAAGAAGAATTCAGGATTCCTGAAAACGATAAGGCTATGAAAATCGCATCGCT
This sequence comes from uncultured archaeon, assembly GCA_964471215.1. Taxonomy (GTDB): domain Archaea; phylum Halobacteriota; class Archaeoglobi; order Archaeoglobales; family Archaeoglobaceae; genus Archaeoglobus_B. The sequence continues at coordinate 4,613 of CAYYFC010000023.1, forward strand.
TGTCAGAAGAGCAGCTCTGGGCAGATTGACAATCCCATGCAACATAAGAAGTGCTGAAAGGGCTTTGATACTTGTTGCAGGTCCTCCCGAATATCTGGATAGGAAAGGTCTTGAAAAGGCAAAGTTATGGCTTGAGGAACAGATTGCGGGAGTAGAGGTAAGAGCAGGAGACTATCCAACTAGAAGAACAAAGCATATCGCTTCGCTTGTAGTTCTGGCAAATGTGACTGATATCCCAAGAGTAAAACAACTTCAGAGATTAGCAGTTGAAGCAAAAGAAGAAATGGAAATTGCAGAAAAGGAAAGAATAGAGAAAACATTTGCATTGTTTGATGAAGACATTGAACCTTTAATATGAGGTGATAATATAATGAAATATGTATTTATAATTTTTATATTATTACTTGTTTTAATGTATCCTGTTAGCTCTCAAGAGCTTAACTACAGCGATTTTAAAGAGCCTGATGTGGTTGTCAAGATCAACGATGTGGAGTACAAACCGTCTTTAAAGGATAGGGAATTCGTACTGGATAAGGTATGCGAGGAAAATGACAGAATAGACATAACGTATACAATAAAACCCAAGGGGGGTAAGGAGACTCTAGTAGACGGGAGAAAATACACAATTAGGACAGAATTGAAGAATTCGATTATAAAGGCATACGTTTATTATAAGGAGGGAGGAGGATTAACATTTAGTTCAACTCCCGGTCAGGATTTCTTGGATGTAGATGTTGGTGATTGGGAATATGGTCTTGATAAAATCAATGTTACAGTTAAGGGTTACGTTCCCTCACCCGAATCTAGACTTGAGGAGATAAAGCTCGTCTGGTTTGATGTACAGGATGCTGAGGAGAACTGTTTACCTTTAATTAAAGTATTAATAATTAACCATGAATTATTTTATAAATGCATAGACAACCTTAAGAAAAGCTATGAAGAGCTTGCATCGATTTTGGATGAATATATAGGAAAGGTGGATGTATCGGTGTTTAGTAGTTACTTAAATTGTCTGAAGAACAATGTTTCTCTAGCTGAAGAATACTATAAAGCTGGAGAATATGTTAAAGCGGATGAAAGGTTAGAATTCGCGTCAGAATGGTTAGAAAAATCCAGTACCGAAGCAAAAAGAGTAGAAGCGCAGTATGCATATGACGTGGCGGATAAAAAGCTCAGAACTATCTTAAACGTACTTGGCAAGATAGACGTCTATATAACGGAAATAGAAAAGAAGGAATTCGTAAACACGAGTACATTGCTTGCATATAAAGTTGAATTTAAGGAATTGCAGAGCAGATACGAAACTATTTCCGATGAGCTTGTAAAGGCAAAGGCATATATGGATGAGAAGAAATACACCGAGGCTAAGGAAAAATCTGAAGAGTGTTTAAATAAGGCGTTAGAGTTGGAAAGTTCTGCAAACACATTGTTAGACGAGTTAAAATCTCTGATAGTTGTTGAGGAAACACCAACGTCAACTCCTAGTCCTGTACCGACAGAAACGGGTAGGGTTGAATTGGGCATAGACTGGGGGTTTATAGGTATGATCTCGGGCATCGTAGCTGGTTGTGCGATAGCAGCTGTGATAGCCATAGTATCTGTATCGAGGTATCTGAGAAGAAGGAGGTTTGACGAACTTAAATGAGATTCATAGTTGCGTTAACCGGGGCATCTGGTCAAATATTTGGTGTTAGGTTGATAGAGGAACTTTCAAAAAGGGCTGAGGTTTATACGATCGTTTCTAAGGCTGCAAGGAAGATAATTGAGTTGGAGGGCTTTGACATTGAGTACATTGAGGAGATATCCCATAGGTTTTACGATGAAGACGAAATGTCGGCGCCAACGTCGAGCGGAACGTTCAGGCATAACGGCATGGTTATAGCTCCATGTACAATAAAGACGGCATCATGCATAGCATACGGAATCACGGATAACCTGATAACGAGAAGTGCTGATGTCACGCTAAAAGAGGGGAGAAAATTGATATTGCTTGTCAGAGAAACCCCTCTCCACTTGGGACATTTAAAAACACTCTTAAGACTGTCAGAAATGGGTGCGGTAATAATGCCACCCGTCCCGGCTTTTTATACAAAACCAAAGGATATAAGAGATATAGTCGATCACATAGTATTTAGGGTAATGGAAATACTTGGACTAGAAGTGGATTATAAGAGATGGTGGCCAGATAAAGAGTAAAAATTAAGATTGACGGGAAATAACCAAAGCATGATGTGTTTTATTATCTGTTAAAGCCTACATTTGAATTGTGAGGAATTTTAGATTTTTTGCAGTTTAACACGGGGTTTGGACAACGTGTGAGTATGAACATACTCACACTATGCCCCTTGAGATTCATCATCCTCAGCCCTCCTTATCATCGGATAGGATGTCATCGGAATCCTCCTTTTTCATGGGAATCCCTGACTTCTTTATGTCTTCAATTACATTAAAATTTAAAAAACTTAATTTCAATATATCCCTATGAACTCTATAACGGCTTATGTGCAGGGATTAAACGAGAACAATATACGTATTTACGCTTAAACGAGCATATAGCTTCAGCATGTGCCCTAACGCTTTGGTTTTATATGTCAGTTTTTCAAAACAACAGATATGTCTAAAGAGATATAGAACTAATGGTTTGGCAGGTAGTCCGATCAACCAAAATGTTTATCTACATCCAAAACGAACTAATTAAGGGGCGCTTTATCAGTTTTAATACCCATACCCGCCGTCACCTATTACAGTTTTTTAGCGCCCCCCAATTTAACTTCAATCACCTTCCCTCTCGGTTTCTCCTCCTTAAATATTTGACCCTCAAATCTATAGACCTCTGCACCTGATAACCAGCAATCGGGAGGTAAACCTGCCTTCATACATGTCTGGGATAGGAATTCCTCCTGATCGAAGCCGTATTCAACGGCCACCTGGGGCAGAAGAAGTCCCGAATATATCCCGTACTTAACCATCAGTCCATGCTTACCTATCTCTATGTGCTTTGGAATCTCCAGTGGTTTTGCTTCTATCTTCTCTGGAGGTGTGAGTATCGTTACCTCAACCGTTATCCTGTCCATTTCATCTATCTTAACGGGTGAAAATCTGGGATCCTCTGTAGCTGCCGAAATCGCCGATTCTATTATGGCCTCATCCAGCCTCTTTATAGGATATGGAAATCCTATACATCCCCTCAATTCATGATCTATAAGGAGAGTTGTGAAAACGCCCATTTTCTTTTCAAATATCCCGGAGTATCTATCCTTTATGACTTCTCCTTTGCTCAAATAAGTCTCAATAGCCTTTCTTGCCAATCTGACAGCTTTTTCACCTTCCTCTATTGATAACATAATAGAGAGTAACCGATGAACTTTATAACATTTGTCTAGTCATATCATCAAAGCCTCTCAGGCTATCAAAATTGCCGAAATACATCGATGCAATTCAAATCTAGAATCCCTTAATTCAATTAAGGCTGCAATAAATCGCATGCGTCGTTAATACAATCACAAATGCTTAGGGTTTATTATCTTGGTTTTTGATCTTATTAAATGGTAACAATAAAAAAGGATTTGTCTTAACATTGCGTGTGCGTAGCGTTTTAAACTTCCTCTTCCGCTATTAAACCTTGGCAGAGATTATATCTACTCTAGAAATCCTTAAAGCTTGATTTTCATGCTTTTACGAATTTTTAAGCCTCAAAATTTTTACAGCGAAATCTAAAGCTGATAGCGTTGGATTTTGATCTTTCCGTAAGGCTTGTTAAGAAGAATACGGCAAATGAGATCAGAAATACGAGAATTGATGTATATGGACACTTAATGGCCGATAGGACTATTGCCAGTATAAATCCTGAAAGAAGTGTAGCAATTCCGGTTTTCTTTCCACCCATATCCCAGTGAAATATTCCGAATATGAGAGGTATTTGACATAACAGTAACGTTGATGACAGCACAGCCAGCTCAACAATGTAACTTATCCTTTTCAACGCAAATAACGCTACGACGAATGTGATTATCAGAACCATCATCCTACCCATTAAAACACCCCTCTTCTCACCTATCAGATCCCTTAAAACCATTGAGGAAAGAGTTAGTATTATCGAATTCGCTGTCGTGACGGATGCCATTAAGATGCTTAGGGCAATCGGTAAGGCTAGATAGCTTGGCATTAAGTCCAGAAGAATTGGTGTAACCTTATCTCTGTCGGCGACAAATGGAAAAATACCTTTATCCGTTGCAAGTCTCAGACTTAAACCGAGTAAAGTTACCAGAACTGTATAAGTTAAACCGAAAAGACCGAAGAGTAAAACCATTCTTCTTAGAGCTCCCCTATCCTTTGGAATAAATATCCTCTGAAAAACTTGGGGATTTGTCATGGCAAAGAAAAACCAGGGGATCGTCAGGCTTGCAAATTTTATAGGAGTCCAAAACTCGTTCGGGAATTCTGCTGATTTTGATATACCGAAGCACAAGTTATTCCCGACCCATAAAACAGCTACTATCGCCATTGTTAGCATGAATATACCCTGAATTGCATCCGTCAGAGCAACTCCTCTCAGGCCACCTATAAAGGCCCATAAGGCCACTACTATCGATGCTATAAGCACACCCTGTGTATAGTCTATTCCAAGTATCAGCGCAATTCCTATTATCTGTATTGACGTGTATGGTATAAGGGATATCATCGCTATTATCGTAGCAAGTCTTGATACGAGTGGATCGTATCTCTCCGAAAATATCTCGGCCGGAGAAACCAGCCCCTTTTCCTTGGCAATGGACCATATCTTGGGAGCGTAATAGCTTAGGAGGAGAAGAGTGCCGATGAGGTACATGAGCTCGAATCCCGCAGATCCAATTCCAGTCTTATAAGCAAAACCTACCAGACCTATCATCATGAAGGCAGAATAGGTCGTAGCAGCATATGTTAAGGCCGAAACGAATCCGCTTATCCTCCTTCCACCGACAAAGTAGTCATCCTGTGTTTTTATACCCCTCTTTGCATACACGGCTATAAGTGTTCCGATAGCGATGTATAATACGACTGCAAGGATCATCATACTCTCCACCTCATTGCAAGATAAATTAGATAAGCAGCGACAATAGATATCCAGTAATAGTACGCCCAAATGGATTTAAAGGCGAATGGTGCAATCATAGCCAATATGAATATCAAATCCGGTATCATTTTTGATCTCCTAAACCCAGCATTACTTATCGAACACTCGTTCATCGAACATATGTTCGATAGGTAATTATATAAATTTTTTGCAGCTGTATTTTTGCTATCGATTCTTAAACAAGAAAATCATGTAATAAATATCTGTTTTTATTTAAAACTCGATGATATTATTTTAAAATATGTCAAAACATAATATATCAGTACTCAAATGAAATATACGCATTTATTCACATTATTTGGCAGAATAAAGTCCTTTAAATGGCAAACGAGTCTCTCGGTCGCCTTGTATCTTTGCGATTCAATCCTTTTATCTGACAGATTTTGGAAACATTAATCGATGTATGTCAAAGCTATAAATCGGTATTTGCCTTAAATTACTTAATCTAAACCCAATAGCCCTTTTACGTCCAATTTCGTATAGAGCTAATGCCGCAAGGAATAATTCACATCCTAACGCAATGCACTTTTAGATAAAAAATGGGAAAATCCTCCATGCTCATCCTTAGCTTATAGGGCCGTTATCTGCGACTTTTTGTCAGATGGAAAAACATCTTATTTTAAAGATCGACTGTTATAGCAGACATGGATGCCGAAAGAAAGATTATCAATTATTTAAAGGATAGAGGAGAGGTCTTACAGAGTAGAATACATAAGGATCTGGGATTATCAAAATCCACTGTTTCTGAAATCTTAAAAAGGCTTGAAAAGGAGGGAAAAATTGTAAGAGAGAGAGTTGCAGGTAGATCCTATAGAATCTGGTACTTTGAACATGCACCAAAGCCAGTTGAGGGTATTGTAAGAATAGGAATTCTGAGGGCATCTGAGTATCCTCACATTCTTTTATCATTAAGGAATTTGGACATCAAAGCATATATAAGAGTCTTTGATAGCGCGTTAGATCTCACAAAGGCTTTATCCTCATACCGAATCGACATAGGCTTTTCGCCTTTTATAACTCAAACAGTTTTCGCACTGCTACTAAAATCCATTAAGATACACAGAATAGTTGCGTTTAACGGTAGCGGTATCGTTTACAAGAAGGATTTAAGGAGCTGCAAGACCTTTGCAACCTCGGAGTTCTCAGCAATGGAAAGCAACCTAAAACTCTCATTGGAAAAGCTTGGACATAACTTATACGATTTAAACTTCAGATACTTTAATTCGATAGGAGATGCAATAAAATCATTTAAATCATGTGAATTTGATGCAATAGCTGTATGGGAGCCGTATTTTACCTTGCTCGGCTATTACAAGATTCCCTTTAGGGACATAATCGGTGATTACCCGTGTTGCTCAATGGCATCAAATCTAGAATTTTACAAAAGAAATAAGACGTTAATTCAGGAGTTTATTAGATGTATTGAGGATTCTGTCGAGCTACTGAATTACGAGAGTAGGAGGATATCGGCTTCGAAATACCTTGCCAGAGAAATAGGATTGAACTGGAGGATTGTATTAAAGTCCTTTAAAAGTTATAAGTTCTCATGTAAGCTCGACTTCGACAACTTCAAATTCTTAGAGAATTACGGATTGAAGCTTACAAGGAACAGTATAAAAACAATCGCCGATATCCGGTAAAAATCTAGCTTTAACAAATTGCATTCAATCAATAGTTAAGACTTAGAAACACATGTCCGAGATAAAACTTTAAAATGTAGGAGTATACTTACCTTTCCTTGAGATCCTCCGATATTATTTCGGCTATCCTCTTACCGCTAAGAAGCATACCTCCAAATATCGGTCCCATTCTCGGCAGTCCGAAGACGTTTGCAACGGCCATGCCCGTGACATATAGACCTGGGAATATCTCACATGCTTTTTCTACGACCCCTCTTTCTCCCATTTCAGCGTACATGAACCCCTCTCCCCTAATCTTAATCTTTCCGGTCTTCCTTTCTAAAATCCTGCAGACAACTGCTTCATGCCCGGTAGCATCCACAACAGCTCTTGCATAAAGTACTAGCGGGTCAACGTGCATGTCGCTGAGCACAGACGATGTCCAGTTTATAACGAGTCCGCAGACCCTTTCATCCTTAACCATGAGATCCTCCACGATCATGGAGTTGAAGACAAGTACACCGGCCTTAGAAATGTTATATATTAACGATCCCGCTAACTCAATGGAATCTATAACATAATGTCGTTCGTCAAATCTCTTATAAGATATCTTAAGATCATCCAGTATACTCAACGCTTCCTCCTGAACGACTACTTTATTAAAAAACATTCCTCCTCCCCAGATTCCTCCTCCAAGGCTTAGATTTTTCTCTATTAGACACACCTTGAAATCCTTCTTTGCCAGGTAATACGATGCTGTCAAACCAGATGGTCCTCCTCCCACTACGGCCACATCGCATCTCAATCCATCTAAAAACTTCGATGTCCACTCTTTTACAATCGCCTCTGTAATTATCGTTTCATCGATCATAAGGAATGGGACACTGTTCGATTTAAAAAATTATGCTGTAAATAGCTTATACTTCGTGTTTGGATTTTGAAGTTCGTAAATAATTCTTTGAACTATACATTTCTCGGGCTGAATTTTTACCCTTTTTGCGATGTCCTCAAAACTCTTGAAAGGTTCTTTTTTTCTCTCCTCTATTATCGCCCACATAGTCTTCTTACCGATTCCCGGCAACAACTCCAGCTGATGAAGTCTCGTCGTGATGGACTCAGACTTGTTAAAAAATTCAACAAATCTTTCCTCCTGACTTTTAACTATTTTCTCTAATACAAATGGCAACTCCGATTTTGACGTTGGTGTTAGTTGATCAAATCTAAGTCTCCTCTTTATCCTGTTAACGACATCCCTCTTCTCAAGATCCTTGCCTATATAGACCCTGTCCATGACAAGTGGATTCACATCTTTCTTGACGCTAACCTCAAGTAGCGTGAAAAACTTTTCACCAACCACCTGGGCAATCGGCTCTCTCTTATGAATTGGTCTCTTATCATCAGGATATCCATAGGGGAGAAAATCTATAATATATGCAAAATCCTCGAACTTTTCCCTATTAATCTCTTTTCTCCTCTTAATCTCCTTCATAAAATCACCGATAATAAAAGAGCGAATTATCTATATTTATCTATTATACTCAGTATTTCATTTATCTGATCGGGTGTCAGCGTAAGTCTTTCCTTGGCGTAAATTATCCTAACCTCATCAGGTATCCTCGGCATAATATCTACGAGTTTAATCGCTATCTCCTTTTTTGGAACCTGTGGGAGTTTTAAGAGCTCGTTGACGAGTTCTTTAGCCTTATCCGCTGGTATCTTCGAAAAAGTCCTTAGGTGCTTCAAAGCCCTCCTAGTCTCGTACAGGAGTTCTGCTTTTTTCTGCCTTTTCTTTACTATCTCCTCCATCAATTCCTTAGCCTCAGCTATAGTTATGTAATCAAAATCCTTAACCTCCTTAAACATGTCAACCACTCTGAGGCTTTAAATGTTCGGGTCTGACTATCAGGGTCTTGTAAGAATTTCCATCCCTAATCCTTACAAGGTAAGCCCTCCCTCTCTGACCTATCACAATACCCGTTCTCCCTTGGAATCTGGGATGTGGCATACCCTTATGAACCGATGAATCAATATCAATATGAACCCTCTGTCCTATTTCAAATGTCTGCAGGGCTCTTCTAATCTTTATACCCTTTTCTCTAACCCTTTTTCTTAATTTCCTCCCAGATTTAAACCTAAAACCATGAGATTTCCAACCCATGCCGACCCCTCAGATCTTTGTAGTAAAATGGATATTTAATACTTTCCTATTTAAGGGCTTTTTCAAAAATATTCAAATACTTAGACGGTTTGTACAGAAATTCGAGCTTCTTCAAGTCTTTTACAAGCTTGTAAATTTCTTCTCTCCTTTTTAATCCCAATTCCTTTGGAATTCTAGGTTTTAAAAATCTTATATCTGGCACTTCACCGTATCTATCGTTTTTTATCCATCCATCTTCGGTGTAATAATAGCAGGCACCTCTCATGGCTTTATATGGCTCGTAGTTTGACTTAAAATCTCTGTATACCCAGTTTGCCATTTTTAGCTCTTTATTTGATGGATTAATTGTTACATGTCCGTAATTAGGTGGAATTATTACCTTATCACCTTCTCTTGCTTTTACAGCTATGACGTCAACTATTTTCCCCTTTTCCTCCTTCTGGAGCAAATATAAAGCTTCACCCTTTAAAACCTCATAGATCTCCGCATAACTAAGGTTATCCTCTGCGATTGGATGATAATGGCCGAATGTTTTTATGTATTCCCTTCCTATCCTGTTCGGAGGTATTATTGTCAAATCAAACCTTAACTTACTCTCGAGTATTCTCTCATAATCTCTTTTGCTATAATAAACATCTCTGAACATATAATAAGCCGGAAAATCTTCCTTCAACTCATCTGGAAATGCCAGAACGGGTTTTAAATCGCTCGCATACCTAATTTCAGCCTTAAACCTTCGACCGCATATTTCGATTTCCATACATCCTTTTTATCCGATAAACATTTAAGCTTAATTAATTTAAACAGTGAACGATGTCCTCAGATATCATAGTTGCGCATACACCAGATGCCGATGACGCTTTCATGTTCTATGCACTGGTAACAGGCAGGATAAGGACTAGGTTGAAAATAAAATATGTGATAGATGATATAGAAACTTTAAATAGAATGGCATTTAAGAAAACCTTTGACGTTACGGCGCTGTCAGTTCATGCGTATGCTTATCTAAGCGACAGGTATAGAATTCTATCGGCTGGAGCAAGTGTCGGTAACGGATATGGACCCATAGTCGTTTCAAAAGATTATATCGATTTAAGAGGTAGTAGAATAGCTATACCGGGAAGGTACACTACTTCATATCTCCTGTTAAAACTCGCAGTAGATGATTTCAAACCTGTTGAGATGAGATTCGATGAAATAATCGATGCGGTTAAAGACGGTAAGGTCGATGCGGGATTGCTCATACACGAGGGTCAGATAACGTATGAAGAATACGGACTGAAAAAGGTGTTTGATATATGGGAATGGTGGTTCGAGACGACAGGATTACCGCTGCCACTGGGTATAAATGTTATAAGTAGGGATATACCTGAAAAAGATCAGATTGAGTTTCTCAGGGCCTTTAGGGAGAGTATAATGTATGCTTTGAACAACGTAGACGAGGCGTTGGAGTATGCTATGAAATACTCAAGGGGCATGGATAGGGATCTCACGAGGAGATTCGCACTCATGTACGTAAACGAATACACGTTGAAAATGCCGGAAGAGGTAGTTAAAGCTATAGAGAAGCTTTATGAGATGTCTGAGGAGAGAGGATTCTTCAGGAAACCCGTACTGGACATACTTTATTAAAGTTTTTATTCAAGTAGTTTTAATCAAATTTAATGCCGGTAATAACGCTATACTGGGAGGAGCTGGAAAGGCTTGTTGGATGTAGCAGAGAGAAGATACTGAAAAAATTACCGATGCTTGGTTGCGATATAGAGAGAATTCATGAGGACAGTTTAGATGTTGAATTTTTTCCAAACAGACCAGATCTTTACAGTGTTGAGGGGGTTGCAAGAGCGTTAAGAGGGTTCCTGGATATAGAACCAGGTTATAAGAATTACGATGTTAAGAGGGGAAGTTGGAGAATATACGTTGATGAATCGGTTTTACATGTGAGACCTAGGATAAGGTGTTGTGTTGTCAGGAATATAGAGATGAGCGATGAAGTTATAAGATCTCTTATGGAAGTTCAGGAAGACTTGCACTGGACTATTGGCAGGAACAGGAGAAGGATGGCGATAGGTGTTCACGATTTGAATAAGATAAGATTCCCGCTTTTTTATAAGGCCGTCAACTCCAAATTCTCATTTATACCACTTGACTTTACAAGGGTAATGACAGTTGAGGAAATACTGAGGGAACATCCAAAGGGTAAGAAATTCGCATTTATACTCGAGGGAAAGGACAGATATCCGATGATAATAGATTCAGATGGTGATGCGATATCTTTTCCACCAATTATAAATTCTGAGAAGACAAGAGTGACTGAAAAGACTAGAAATTTGTTTATAGATGTAACGGGATTTGATGATAATGTCGATAAGGCACTGAACATATTGGCAACTATGCTCGCAGATAGAGGTGGTGTTATAGAATCAGTTGAGATAGTATACGGAGATAGAACAGTAATTTCACCGGATCTAAGGGCTAAGAGAATGGTGATAAAGAAATCAGAAATAGAAGGGCTTTTGGGATTCAAACTGAGCGATTCAGATATAAAGAGATCGCTTGAAAGGATGAGATTCGGTGTCGAAAGAATAGATGAAAATAGTGTGGTCGTTGCTGTTCCGCCCTATAGAGCCGATATAATGCATGAATGGGACGTGATAGAGGACATAGCGATAGGCTACGGATACGACAGAATAGAGCCCGAATATCCTCAGACAAATACCATTGGGCTTACACACAAGTGGAATGAGATAAAGAATGCTGTGAGAAATATAATGATTGGACTTGGCTTTCTTGAAGTTGTAACTTTCACATTAACAAATGAAAGGATTCAATTCGATTATATGAGAAGGGAAAGACCCGAGCCTTGGAAAACTTATGTTCCTGTAATGCATCCGTTAACAGAGGATCATACGATCATAAGAACAGATCTACTGCCAAAGCTACTTGAAGTTTTATCAATGAACAAGCATCATCCCATGCCACAGAAAATATTTGAGGTTGGGGATGTTGTTGTCGATATGAAGAACAGATTGAGATTGTGCGCATGCTCAACACACTCCAGAGCGAATTTCTCAGAGATAAGAAGCATTGTACAGGTCGTTATGAGGGAGTTAAACGTAAAGTGGGATGTTGAGGAGAGCAAAAATGAAGCATTTATAGATGGTAGAAGAGCGGATATAATGGTTGGGGGTAAGAGGATCGGTGTGTTCGGTGAGATACATCCAGAAGTCCTTGAGAACTTCGATATAAATAATCCAGTGGTGGCATTTGAGATAGATTTAACAGAGATATTCGACTGTGGAAAACTCTTATAACCGCTAGCTTAAGAATTATATAATAATAATTATATAATAAAAAGTTATAGTAACATGAACGAAACATTTATATACTAAGTTATATTAACCTAATGTTAGTAAACTAAGGTAATCGGTGATTGCATGGACATAGACGAACTGCTTGAAGTGCTGGGGAATGAGAGTAGAAGGAGGATACTATCACTGCTGGCAAAGAAGCCATGCTATGTAAGTGAGATCTCATACTGCTTGAAAATGGCACCGAAAGTTGTACTGGAGCATCTTGAAAAGTTGGAAAGGGTAGGGATCGTGAAAAGCTTTGAGGAGGGCAGAAGGAGATACTACTACATAGATAAGAGTATAAGGCTGGAGATAACGATATCACCGCATAGATTTTATACGAGTCTTACATCAGATAAGAACTTCGACGAATGCATGGATATAGCATCAAAGCTGATAGGTGATCTTAACGCAAAAACGATATCTGAGATGAATGAGGTAATAAGGAAAATAGAGGAAACTCAGAAGTTGTTCTCAAAGATTCAGTGCTACATGAACTCAAAACTAAATGAAATCATAGAGAAGCTATTTGACGAATTCGAAAAAGTTGCCGAAAGCGATATGGAGAAGATGGTACTATTTGGATTGATTAAGGGTATGAGATCATTTGAAATTGCAGAGGAATTTGGTTTATTATATTCGGAGGTTGAGAAGACACTTGAAAAGCTGAGGAGAAAGGGTTTGGTTGAAAAGGTTATAGTCGACGATGATGTTATTTGGAGGATTAGGTGATGGTTATGAAGAAAAAGGAGGCTGTGTTGAGGGTTGCGGAGGCGTATTACAGAGATGTAGGTAGGGGAATTGCTAGGGTAGATCCAGAGGTCATGGAAGAGTTGGGACTGCAGAGCGGCGACATAATTGAAATAATAGGCAGAGAATCCGTGCCAGCAATAGTCTGGCCAGGGTATCCCGAGGATAGGGGAAAGGAGATAATTAGAATCGACGGGAGTCTGAGAAATAATGCAGGAGTAGGAATCGATGATAGGGTGAAGATTAGAAAGGTCGAGGCAAAAAGAGCTGAAAGAGTCGTTCTAGCACCAACCGAACCTGTTAGATTAATGGGTGGAGAAGATTACCTGTTAAGACTTCTGGAGGGAAGGCCGGTTAAAAGGGGTCAGAAGATTAGGGTTGAAGTATTCGGACACGTATTAACGTTTGTCATAGTTTCAACGAGACCTGCAGGAGTCGTAATAGTAAGTAGAACTACAAATGTAGAACTTAAGGAGAGACCAGTTGAGGAGATAAAGAGACATGTTCCAAATGTAACGTATGAGGATATAGGAGGTCTAAAGAGAGAACTAAGGCTTGTCAGAGAAATGATAGAATTGCCCTTAAAGCATCCTGAGATATTCCAGAGGCTAGGAATAGAACCTCCGAAGGGAGTACTTCTCTACGGTCCTCCAGGAACCGGTAAGACGCTAATTGCAAAGGCAGTTGCAAACGAGGTTGATGCACATTTCATATCGATAAGCGGACCCGAGATAATGAGCAAGTATTACGGAGAATCTGAACAGAGACTTAGAGAGATATTTGAGGAGGCAAAGGAAAATGCGCCATCGATAATATTCATAGATGAAATAGATTCGATAGCACCCAAGAGAGAGGAGGTAACGGGAGAAGTAGAGAGGAGAGTTGTAGCACAGTTACTCGCCCTTATGGACGGTCTTGAGGCAAGAGGTGATGTAATAGTCATAGCAGCAACAAACAGGCCGGATGCAATAGATCCAGCTCTTAGAAGGCCTGGAAGGTTTGACAGAGAAATAGAAATCGGTGTACCTGACAGAGATGGGAGGAAGGAAATCCTTGAGATTCATACAAGAAGAATGCCTCTGGCGGAGGATGTGGATCTTGATCAGCTTGCAGATTTAACAATAGGGTTCGTCGGTGCGGATCTCGCTGCACTCTGCAAAGAGGCAGCAATGCACGCTCTAAGAAGGGTTCTACCGGAAATAGATATAGAAGCTGAAGAAATTCCAAAAGAAGTCCTTGAGAATCTAAAGGTTACAATGGATGATTTCCTAGAGGCACTGAAGAATATAGAACCATCTGCGATGAGAGAGGTTTTGGTAGAAGTCCCCAAGGTTAGATGGGATGATATAGGAGGACTTGAGCATGCAAAGCAGGAATTAAGGGAAGCAGTCGAATGGCCTTTGAAATATCCGGAATTGTTCAAAACTGTGAATATAAAGCCTCCAAAGGGTATACTCCTCTATGGTCCCCCAGGAACTGGTAAAACTCTTTTGGCAAAGGCAGTTGCAAACGAGGCAAATGCAAACTTCATAAGCGTTAAGGGTCCTGAGCTTCTAAGCAAGTGGTTTGGAGAAAGTGAAAAGCATGTCAGAGATATGTTCAGAAAGGCAAGACAGGTTGCGCCATGTATAATATTCTTCGACGAAATAGATGCATTGGCACCAAGAAGAGGTGCCTTAGGAGATACTCACGCAACCGAGAGGGTTGTAAGCCAGCTTTTAACGGAATTGGATGGACTGGAAGAACTGAAGGATGTAGTAGTTCTGGCAGCAACAAACAGACCTGATATGATAGATCCGGCCTTGTTAAGACCAGGAAGAATTGAAAGGCACATATATATACCGCCACCAGATAAAAATGCCAGAAAGGAAATATTTAAGATACATTTAAGAGGAAAGCCACTAGGATATGACGCAGAGGACGTAAAAATTGCTATAGAAGAGATTAAAAAGGAGATAAAAGATGAAAAGGAATTAAAAATCTTGGAATCTATAAAACCCGAGGAGTTTGAAATTGAAAAAGTCCCCGAGGAGATTAGGTGTAAACTCGAGGAGAAGCTCAGAGATATAATCATTAACTGGCTTGCAGAAAAGACAGAGGGATATACGGGAGCTGATATTGAGGCTATATGCAGGGAGGCTGGTATGCTGGCGATAAGAGAGGCGATAAGGTCCGATATGAGTAGAGAAGATGTAAAGGAGATTGCAAAAAAGATTAGAATTACCAGAAGACACTTTGAAAAAACACTTAAAAAGATTAAACCGAGTTTAACAAAGGAGGATCTGGAAAGGTATGAGGAGATTGTTGAGACTTTTCATAGGATGTATGCTTAGGAGGTGATCTGAATGGTTTGGAGAAGAAGGAGGAGAGATTGGGACGATATATTTGATATATTCGGAAGGGAGTTTGAGATATTCGATGAGATATTTGATAGAATGATAAGGGATTTTGAGGAAATGTTCAGGAGGGCTGAAAGGGGAGAGATTAAACCCATAATAAGGGGTTTCTCGATAAGAATAGGACCGGATGGAAAACCGGAGATAAAGGAATTTGGAACGAAGTCTGAAAAGATCATAAAGGAGGGTATAGAGGAAAGAAAGCCCCTAATCGATGTAATAGAAACGGATGACGAGGTTCAGGTAATAGCTGAAATGCCCGGTGTTAATAAGGAAGACATAGACTTAAGTGCCAGTGAGAAGTCGCTTGAAATAAGGGCTGAAGGAGAAAACAGAAGGTATTACGAGGTTGTCGACTTACCGTGCGAGGTAATACCTGAATCCGCAAAGGCGAGGTATAACAACGGAGTTCTTGAAGTAGTGCTGAAGAAGAAGTATCCAAGCAGCAAGGAGAAGAAGAAGATAAGGATTGAATAAATTGATCTAGCTCAGTATACCCTTACCCTTTATCTCAATTTTTTTTCCATCAATCTTTATAATATCGCCTAAGAACTTCTGTATTACGTATGCATTACTTGTCTGATGCAGAGTAACCTCCGTTGTTGTGTATCTTGTTATACCCTTTGCAACGCTTGCAAAAACCATTATCTGATCTGCCAAGTATCTGTCAAATATTCCGTCACACCTCAGTTCCCTTATAAGATTTCTGGCACACTCCTCACCAACTTCCTCCGCTCTCTTACCCTTTTCGCCTAACGCGACACCACCCTTATAACCGCACCAAAGCGTTATTCCAGAGCCGGTTGAAAAACCCTCGCAAACCTCTATTTTTATATCTGCACTGAATCCGCTTGAATTCAGAACAGACAAGGCAGAATTTGCCTGTCTTTCTGCTACGTGCTTCGGTAAGTTCTGACAGTGACTTATACCCTCTATACTGCATCTTATCTCCTCAAACTCCTTGCCCTTTAGCTTAGACGGATGAACGAATACGTTTACGATCCCTCCACCCTTGGGGTAATATCCTCTCTTTATAAGCTCTATATCTATATTCGCTCCGATCTCTTTCAGTGTTTTGAACGTGACATTTCTCAAATAATCGATTGATGGTGACCACTTTACATCCGTTCCTCCCCTTATCTCGAAAAATATTTCCCCTTCGGCTATGAGCGATGGTAGAAGAATTGTCTGCAGTATTAGACTTATACTTCCTGCAGTTCCTATATCTATTTTAAAATCGCCACTTCTAACACTTCTAGGCTTAAATACAACTCTTGTCGATCCTAGTCTCAAACCCTCAACGTCGGCGTTTGTCAGTTTTTTCGCGCACTCAATTCCCTTTAAATGCTGCATTGCCAGACCGGGTTTTGGTCTATTGGCTCTTATATTGTATATTTCAACCGGTTCGCCTGTTATGCACGATAAAGCTATCGACGTTCTGAGTATCTGCCCGCCTCCTTCACCATAGCTACCATCAACTTTAATCATCAAAGGCTTAATTTATTAAACTGTATTTATCATCTTTTGTTGTGGGAATCAAGGAATTTTTGAGAGGAAGAGTAAGCGACGAAGAATTGAAAAAAGTAACCAGAAGTTTTGAGATTATAGGGGATGTAGTTGTGATAAATCTGCCCGATGATGTTATGCATTTAAAGGATTTGATAGTTCAGGCTATTCTGAGCAGACATAAGAACGTTAAAACGATTCTAAGAAAGATAGGTGAGGTGGGAGGAGTTTACAGGGTTGCCAGATACGAGATACTGTACGGTGAAAAGACAGAGACAATTGCAAAGGAATTTGGATGCAGATTCCTTGTTGATCCGACAAAGGTTTATTACTCTTCCAAACTGTCAACCGAAAGGGGAAGAATCGCAAGACTTGTTAGGGAAGGAGAAAGAGTTCTTGTCATGTTTGCTGGTGTGGGGCCGTATGCAATACTTATCGCAAGACTTTCAAAACCGAAGGAGGTTATAGGAGTTGAGATAAATCCGATTGCGGTTGAGTACTTTAAAAAGAACGTGATTTTGAACAAGGTTCAAGATGTCGTAAAGGTTTACGAGGGTGATGTTAGAGATGTTGTTCCAAAACTCGAGGGTAGATTTGATAGGATTTTAATGCCCGCACCCTATTCGGCCGAAGACTTCGTGTACTTACTTAAAGATAAGGTTAAGATAGGAGGCTTCGTTCACTACTATACCTTTGCTGGTGAGGAAGAGGAGTCGAAGCTCCCTCTGAGGGTTAAGGATCTGTTTAGGAAACACGGGATTATCGTTGATGTTGCTTGTATGAGAGTCTGCGGCAGCTTTGCGCCAAGGGTCTACAGATTCGTCCTGGATTTAAAAGTAGTCGGATTAACAGATAGTAAAAATAATATTATGTAATTGTAATCTCCAAATAATCAGGATAAGCTTTTATCTCCTTTATTTTCTTTCCCAGTTCGAATCTGACTTTATCAACGAATCTTTCGGATGGCAGACCTAGAGTTGAAAGTATATACCCCATTAACAATGAGCTGTTCATAAACAGGAGACTAGCTAGACCCATGTCCAAGAAGATTTTCAGATTCTGTTCCCCCATTCTCTTATCGTATCCTCTTTCCCTCAGCCATCTCTCAAATTCGTCGATTGTAAGTTTTATCTTTTTCATGATAGATCTTAAAGTCGAACAGATATATCTATCTTTACAGAATGTTGCTAAGAGAGCCTAGCATTTCAATGCGTGGATGAATTATGTTTTGTTGATAGTTTTATATGATCTGATGAGGTAAGTGTAAAACAATCCTTCATAACACAGAATCCCATAATAGATAACGGGGCTTTAATGGGCTTTAATAGGCCATATGTATATATTATATGAAATCTCCTCGCTGAAAATACTCGCACTTCAAGAGAGGGTCAAATCAATCGAACTCCAAGCGTTAATACACCTATCTTCAAATGAAATCAAAATTTTAGTACTATATGTCATATAAAATCAATTTAAGTTTTTATGATCGTTCATGTGAATTTTAACAGATGTTATTGATAAACTCGTTTCAAATCGATTTTTCACAGCTGAATAATTTGATTAAGAGTTTACTGCGACTTTAAAAATCTTTGGAAAGCCCAACACAACAGTTCTCAATTCAGATAATACTTAAATACATTGAGTATCATTATGTAGGATTAAAGGCTTAAAAGAGTCGATATAGTCTTAAAGTCGTAGTGTATGGCTGAAAATTGAATCAAACGCGTTTGGAGTTTGATTCGATAGCTTCAAATATTCCTAAAGGGGAGAGAGTATATGATCATAGCAATACCGAGCAAAGGCAGGCTCAGCCAGCCATCAATTGAAATGCTGAGAGAGGCTGGTATAAAGATAGAGGCTGAGGAAAGAAAACTCATAGTATCGACAAACAACCCCAATATAAGTGTTCTATTTGCGAGGGCTAGAGATATTCCGAATTACGTCTTCATGAATTCTGCTCAGGTTGGGATCACAGGGTACGATCTCGTTGTCGAAGCAGGTGTTGACGTCGAAGTTCTTTTAAAGCTAGGATTTGGAAAAGCAAGCCTAGTTGTTGCTGTCCCAATAAATTCTGATATAAAGAGATTGGAGGATTTGAAAGGAAAGAGGATTGCCACGGAGTTTAAAAATATAGCAAAAAGGTTTTTTGAGGAAAAGGGGATCGATGTAGAAATAGTTGGCGTTAGCGGTGCATGTGAGAACGCACCGTACATAGGGATAGCTGACGCAATACTCGATCTGACTTCAACGGGGACAACTCTAAGGGTTAACAATCTAAGGGTAATTGAAAACGTGCTGGATACAGAAGCTGTTCTAATTGCAAACAAAAATGTTTTGGAGGAATTTGAGGTTAAAGCTTTGGTTACAGCAATTCAAGGTGTTTTAAATGCCAGAGGTATGATGTATTTAATGATGAACATACCAGAGCATGCTCTTAAGGATGTGAAGAGAATAGTACCAGGTCTTAAGGGGCCTACTGTTATGAGGGTTGAGGCAGAAAACACACTGGCAGTACACGTTGTTGTTCACGAGGATAAGCTATTTGAGGTTCTCGAAAAGCTGAAAAAGGTAGGGGCTAGGGATATACTAATAGTTCCAATTCAGAGACTTATATACTGAGCAAGAATTGGGGCGTTATGTCCTGAATGAATGGATGTACATTTAATTACACGTCCTATGAGAAATCGTTAATTCCGGTAAGTCATATGTGCAATGCAAATATATTGTCGGAGGATTTCGTGTTCGAGTAAATTTTTACACCTCAAAGGTTGAGATTAGATTTATAGGGAAGTAGCTAACAAAACCTTGCAATTCAAGGCG
>CAYYFC010000024.1:0-12568 GCA_964471215.1 uncultured archaeon
AGGTGTATAGAGAGGTCGAGGGAGACCGGTGCTCTCAGTAGATGGATTTTCTGGTTTCTTGAAAGGTCCAGGTCGTAGAGCAGGGAATCATCGCAGCGCAATAGGATTGTCTTTAGGATTTGCGTGATGCCCGTTTTGAGGGAGTTGAGCAGTTCGTCCATGCCTTCTGGTTTTTTCTCTGGCAAGAATGCTCTTGAGGAAGTGATTAATGTATAATTTTCTTCATTGCGGGCGGGAGGTTTTTCAGTATTAGGATCCAGCTTTCAAGGTGTGCGTATTTGGGCTCATAGATCTTTTTGAGCAATGCGGTAAACAGTGGGGGTGTTTTTCTTTTTGTGAGGATATTTATGATTTTGTTTTTATCGTTTTCGAGGAGGGATATTATATCGTTTATTGAGGAGATTTTTTCGAGTTTTTCCTTTTCGGCCGTGCGGGTGTAGATGAAATGGTTTAGCAGGTCATTTAAGTTGTTTGCGATGTTTTCGAAGTTTTTGAGGTCGTATTTTTTGCAGTATGGGCATTTACATTTTACCGATGGGTCATTCATATATATTGTCAGGATTCCTTCGATAGTTTCGAAGTTATGGGTTATGGGGTTATAGTATCGAGGTCCGAGGGGGCCTGGGAGTTCGTAGGCGTTTCTGGATTCGGCGTATCCGATGCCATGAGCGACTCCGTCTAGTAGGTTTAGGGATGATAGTATTAGTGAGAAGAATCCCCCGTAGAGGTTTATTATTGGCTTTTTGGTGCTTTCTTTTAGTTTGTGCAATATTGCTACGAGTATTGTGAGGAGGCGTGCTTCGGTTATTTCGTTTAATCCGGAGATCCATATTCCGAAGGCATCGGTTTTCACCTTCGTGTATTCGTCTATTATTTTTGATATAACAACTTCATCGAGGAGGAGGGGTTTACTTATTGGTATTATGCTGAGTATTTTGTGGGGGGAGTTTTTGAGGAGAGAGTTTGCGTGTTTTATTGCTTTTATGTTGAATTTTAGGTATTCGGAGTAGGGTGCGAGTTCTGAGTCGTCAATTATGAGGTATGGCGGTATTATGTATTCTGGGGTGGTTGATGGAGTTCCTATTGGGTGTTCGAAGAATGCTACGAGTCCTAATGCGTTTTGGATGTTTGCGGGGACAATTTTCTTTTGGTATTTGATCACTCCATCCGTTATATCTTTTATATCGCTATCCGATAGTGATAGGGGGTTGAGGTATGGGTCTTCTTCAGATATTGGCAGGTTGTAGCGTTCTAGGAGTTTTGCGAACCAGGGCTTTTTGGAGTAGTGTAGTGTTATTTCGGGGATTGAGAACCTGTATGTTACGGGGTCTATGAGGAACGTGTGGGAGGGTGGGAGAGATGCTATGAATGCGGAGAGGGAGTTTTTGAATGTTTCGAAGACGTGGGCGTCTATGATAATTCCGTTAAATTTGTCTAGGTTATTTTTTAGGATGTCTTTATCTCTCATCAATCCGATGCGGTAGTAGAGTTTTATCATGTGCTCACCCACATTTATCAGTTATGCTGACTTTTCTCTTTATAGTTGTGAGGATTAGGTTTTTGAGATCAGGGATTAGGAGGGGTGAGGGTCCTGGGGGTTTTAGTTCGGACACATATTTATTTATTGACAGGATACCTATATTTGTGCAGTTGAGGATTTGCGAGTATTTGTTGAGGACTGTTTTTGCGTATTTTGAAGGGAAGGCGAGATACACGTAATCGGAGAAGAAGGATCTTGCGATTGCTTGTTTAAGGGCTTTGGAGAAGTTATTGAGTTTGACTTCTACGGATATTATTTTAGAAAGGGTTTTGTCCACGGCGAGTATATCGACTCTGGAGTAACTCTTTTCGAAGGGGCGGAAGTTTGTGAGCGTGTAAAAATCTTTATTTTGGAAATATTTCGATATTAGCGGGTAAAGGTTGGGTTCTTTAAATCTTTTCATAATTATTCCTCCTGTTTTGTTTTTGACGAAATATTTAAGTGGAGGTCCGAAATTTGACGATATCTATTTTCAAAGTAACCCCATTTTTCTTCAAAGAGTTCTAAGAGTTTTAGTATACGATTTCTTGTGAAGAGTTGCACCGATATTAATACGATGAGTATTATAATGACTAGTAGGTTCGTGTAGAAGGGGAGTTCTGGTGGTATCATGAGGATTATGGAAATTGCTAGCGTGAGCACGCCTATGAGCATGGCAACGACGATTGATATTAGTATGAACTGAACAAATTTGTTTTCGTATGTGTATTTTTCTTCCTCATATAGATAGAGATCTTCGAGCATTCTCCCTTTATACTCAAAGAATGAAAATATGCTTGTTTTTATCGATTCGTAAAACTCTTCCCTTTTGGGGGTGGCTCTTATTATGTTGATACTGTATGTTGATGCAACCTCCTGCATAGAGCAGATTTTTTCGTATGAATGGTCAAGGTGTTTTGCAGGTGGCAATTTAGAAAAATAGCCGAAGATGTTTAGGAGCAAAGATACAAATGCAATAATTACATTAAGTGCCGTTAGCATGATCGAGTATGTGAGCGTCGCTGGCAATTTTAGGCCTCACTAGTATAGGAGATGTTTGATTAGGGATTTTTCTGTGTATTCTGGGTATTTTTCGTAGACGTATCGGAGTAATTTATTGAGCGGCACGTTATTCCATTTCCTTTTTAGCTTTTCGAGTTCATTGATGAAGGGTTTTATTAGTTTTAGTTGGCTTTCTGGAATTTTGCTCAGGAAGTTGCGGAGGAATTTCTTGCCCTTTTCAGTTATTCTGTACACTTCAGTATTGTTTTCGCTACTTACTTCTATTAGGTTTAAGTCCTTAAGGAATTCGATATCATCTATTAGGTCGTCAGAGAAGGGGCCGTAATTATAAGCGTCAAAGTTGTATTTTTCCAGGGATGGTTGCAGTCCTCTTTCTTCGATGATTTCTTTCTGAAGGAGAAACATTAGTTTCTGAAGGCGTAGTTTGTGCTTTATTGGGGAGGCGTCATTTGCGTTTAGCAGTAGTAGTAAATACATTTGTCTTGGAAACTTTTCGTGCATGAAGATTCCCCTACTGTTCGGTGATTCGTGATTCTTCATCCATAATTAGTATCTTTAGTTTTACATTAAAACATCTACTATTACGATGCTAAAGATGCGAGGTCGTTTTGGCGATTTTATGAAATTATAAGGGTGATCTGCCGATCTTCTCTTGTAAGAGGAGATGGTGGAATTATAATTGATCCGGTTAATATTAAGTCTTAAAGAACATATAGATCCGGGGTCAATATGCGCAGCTACAGGAGGGAGTATGTGTACAGGTCTTCAATTATTCTAGAAGAATTGTTACTCCCATCTCAACATCGTCTTGCCCCAATTATTAGTTCGCGAGTTCGGGAGGCTGCGGTTGTGACGATGCATTCCAAAAGTCTCTTTACCTCCTCGAAGTCCTCTCGTTTGTATATTCCGTTTTCGATTCGTGATATTGCATCTATGGCCTCACGGATTTTATTCTCGATTCGCGATAGATCTGTAAATCCGTATTCCTCTTGTAGGCCTTCTATTATTGGTGTAGTGGAATATATGCCCTGTTTTACGTATTCGATATCTGATAGTAATTTTTCGAGGAGGGGTTTTACTTCTGATATTTTCTTTCGGAGGGACACTTCGTCCTGGTATTCCTTGAGTCCCTGCAGTTTTGAGAGTTTAAGGAGGATGAGTGCCGTCAGTACCTCCCCCATTTTCCGGGCGATGTCGTTCAGCGTCCATGCCTCTGAGATCAGAGACCAGCGTGTGCACATTTCGTTCACCGGGGTTTGTAAGTTTCAGGAGTAGTTTTTCCGGAAACGGAATAATAAAGTTTCGGCATGGTAGTGATTTTAGCAGACATTCCTGAGAATTATCTATTTTAGACATGCTCCGGAAAGGTTGTTATGAGAAGGTGATGAGTGGTGGGGCTTTCTCTTGTAAAGTCAATAAATGAGGTGTTGGAGAGAAGGAGAGCGCTCAGGGTGGAGAGTCAAAGGTTCATGGAGAGATGGGTAGAGCTGAAGCGAAGGATGTTGATGGAGATAATTGAAAGGGCGCGATTGAGGAAGAGGTATAATCCAACATTTCCAAAGCGAAAGGGAAACGTCGAGGGGGAGTGATTCTATGAAAGCGTAAAACGGGGAGTATTAAGTTTTTCTGAGATGAGGCATCTCGCTGTATTTTTATTTTTTAGGAGGCAACTTTATTCTGAATCCTTTTCTTATTAGGATTTCCAAAGCCTCGTTTTTCTCTTTTTGGGGAGATCAAGTTTTCTCTTTCTAGTATATTTAGGAGTCCTAGGGTTCCGGTTAGGTTCAAGCCGAGATCCTTAGCGGCTTTGCGGGCGTGTTTATCATCAAGCACGCAAGTGTATTCTTTATTAGATTGTTTGAGGAGCAGTCCCCAAGATAGGACTTCTAATTCTCCTTTACCGAGTTTGATGTATTTCCTCCTTAGTGTGTCGAAGATATCTTGTGGTGCTTTGGGTAAAATTTTGATAATTTTCTTTTCTATGAATTTTAGCACTTTGCTTCTCGTTTTTGGCAGTAATTCTTCATCTAATATTGTTTGTGGGACTAATATTTCGAATCCTAGGGATGATAATTTTTCCAGGTAATATGGTCTTTCTAGTTCGGAAAAGAAAGCTATTATAACGGATGCGTTGAGGATTAGTGCTTTAGAGTTCATTGTGATCTATCTCTATTGAGATTGAGAGTTTTTTAAGTTCGTTCATGAACTTCTCGAGGGGGAGGCCTGCTATTTCGGCGGCTCTGTTCAGGCTTACTTTTCCCTTTTGGTAGAGCCTTATTGCTATTTCCCTTCTACGTTTCATTACTTGTTTGTATTTTAAGGACTCCTTGGTCATGTTCGGGAATGTCGTGTAGATTATTGCTAGGAGTTCATCTTCTGTGAGGTCATTGAGCCATTCTTTGATTTCTTCAGCGAGTTTTATGGTTTCTTTATCTGATTCTCTTGCCAGCAGTTCTGCGAGTTCTTCACCGTTCCGTGTCAATTTTATTTCAGGGCGATCGGTTACGAGGCCGAGTTGTCTCAGGTTATCGAGTTCAACGTCAAGTCTTTCGCTATGTGGTCCAAATAGGTATGCTTCAAAATCGAGTTCTCTGAATAATTCAGGTTTTGCATGTGCGATCATGAGGAGTTCTTTTTGTAACCATAGTTTTCCCTTTATAGGTTTTCTTTTGCAGCACCATAGCAATATCAGAATTAATTTTTGTACATCGCTCAGATATTCCTTTATTTCCGTGATGGAGATGCTCATGTTGAATCCTCGCTTTATTTCTATATTTTTAGTTCTTTTTGTGAAATGCCTTTTTGTGCTTTTAGGAGTTGGTCTAGGTATTTTTGTTGAACGTAGGATTTTTGTTTTAGGTAATCTAATATTTTTATCTCTCCTTTGGTTAGAGAGCTGTAAATCTTCTTACATTCAAGGAAGTGCTGTTCAATGTTAAAGATTTCTTGTAGATCTCTTAGGAGTTTTTGTGAGCGTGCCTGTTTGAATAATTTGCGTGGGATTACACTATCTTCTGGGTAGAAGGTGCAGTATTCGATATCAGTCAGTCTGTAGTAGCCGTAGTCTTCTCTGTTGAATATTCTGTATCGGTATGTGGAGCGTTCCGGATATTTCTCGAAGAAACTCTTAGGGCCGCGTGGTGGAACGTGGACTCCGCCCAAGCAGTCGATACCAAGGTGTAGTATGAGGAAGTCCTTTGCGGGTATCACGTTTTCTGTTTTTAGTACTCTTCCGGGGTTTGTATTTATTGCAAGTAGGAATCTGTTTTCTCCGTAATGA
Organism: uncultured archaeon; assembly: GCA_964471215.1. Lineage (GTDB taxonomy): Archaea > Halobacteriota > Archaeoglobi > Archaeoglobales > Archaeoglobaceae > Archaeoglobus_B. The sequence continues at coordinate 5,823 of CAYYFC010000024.1, forward strand.
TTGTAGATCTGTCTTAGGAAGTAGCTAACATTTTGTATAACACTGAATGGGGTCCTACCATCGAAGTCTATGAAGAAAGCGTTCATATCGATATTTATCATAATTTCTACGAGAGATCTTATGTAGATATATGGTATTGTGATTGGGATATAGCCCATCAGCGGTTTTATTGGGAATGATTGCAATATTTCGCAGGTTCTCTGCATATAACTTTTTAGTTTTTCGAAATCCGATGGAGAGTTTAGTTTTCTATTCAGATTCCTTATTATCGGTATAGGAACCATATTGGAGAGGGGGAAAATTGTATCCAGTAAAAATTCAAGTTCTCTTTCTGACGGGTAATTATCGTCATAAGCAACAAAAAGGATGTTTATGTCGTTTTGTCTGCTGTATGCCCGAATTCTTGATGAGATGCTCACATTAACTTTACGTGCAAATTTTTCATCTGCCATCATTCTAAGTACCTTATTGGGTCTCAGTATGGTAAAAAGTTCGTTTATGCTGTTTTCTTTGATGGGATGAGGAATTTCGGCTTTTAAATGTGAGACGTTAATAGATCTCATCGGTATACGAATGTTCTTTCCACTTACCATTATTTCTCCTGCTCTTAGTAGGAGATCGCTGTCTCTTGCGTGAACTTTTACCTTTATGGAGCGTTTTGATTTCAAAATTAGTTCCCTACAGTTTCTATTCTATGACATACGATTTACTCAGACACTTATAATTCTTTTCCGATTAATCCAGTGCTCCGGAGGACAATGCGGAATAGTTGGTTAAACATAGATTTGCCAAGAAGGTATTCTTTCGAAGGAGGATTACTTAGAAGTAAGGAATTACTTTTACAGACTTCTTAAGGAAAGGGGAGTAATGGATCCTGCTCAGTACGGGTTTCTACTTTTACGTGAGTTGGATCATAGAGCAGGGAAGGATGTCAATCGAAGGATTGCCGAGCGTGTGGTCATGAATATAGTGATGATGAGAGAACTGGAGAGATTACCTTTGAGGAGAAAGGGGATGAGACATTTGGCGCGGGAGGAGGCCGAGCGTTTATTTGACGAGTTTCTTAATGAGTTAGGGTACACGAGGATTCAGTACGAGGCACTTGACGAATTTACCAAGAATCAGCTACGTAGAAGTTTCGTTCAATGGCTTGACGCTAGACGGAGGAGACAGAAGGGAGACAAATATTTAATCTAATGCTATTAGAACTATCAGCAAGGGTGGGTCGGCTATTCAGGCATTCTCAATAATTTTTAATGTCTCTTTCAATTTATTCTTCTCGTTGATCAGGTTCTCTAATGTTATGAGGCCCTCCCATGCCGGGTGTTCCTCAATCTCTCCCTTCTTGACTCTTTCCTCCAATTCTATTATATCGCCAACCCCATGACGCAGGAGGATCTCTTTTATCTCCGATTCTACGAGTAGAAGTTTTCTCTCGATCCATTCTCGCAGTGCCTCTCTTGAGAGTCTCTCTTCTGGAATGACAAGTCCCTCCGCGATAATTTTGATAATTGACAATTAATCAGCGGCTGATTTTTTGACACTTTGTTATTCGCCGAGAAAGTTTTTGATATTATTGATAAGAACATAGTAATTCCACATCTGCTGACGTAATTCTTCATATTTAGGACATTTTGATGGATATTTCTGAAAAGGCATGCGAGCCGTTATTCTATTCGAATATTCTGTCGAAGACCTCCTTATCCACGTAAAATTTTATCTCGACTAGGCGTTTGTATAGAGAGTTTGGTGTCTCTTTCAAAAGTCCCTCGTCTCGTAGCTTTTTAAGTATGGAGAGAGTACCTATAACCTCTATACCCAGATCTCTAGCCAGTTTTCGAGCCTTCTTGTCATCAAGCACCACGATCTTCTCCTTCATTAAGGCTAGTAATATTGCTGAAGACTCTCCGAGCCCTAATCTTGGAAGTTGCTTTCTAACCTCCTCGACACGAATTTTACCTTCCTTAATGAGCCTAGTAACCTCGACATATACTTCGTCTTTTCTTCTTTCTATTTCTTCAAGTACTCCTCTGGGAACTTCCACCTCGCCGAAGATGTTAATTGCATCTTCCAAGAGACCCAATCTTGCCAGTACTATGATCGGTGACGAATTAAGTACCGCTCTTAAAAACTCTCTTGAACGCATCTAACTCTTCCTCGGCCTCTTCTTCATCAAGTAAACTATACTTAATGCCGAGTTCGTGCAGAAGCAGCCAGAACTCATCAACTCTTAAGTCTAAGAGTTCCGCCGCCTTGCCCATGGAAATCTTACCGCTGAGAAAAAGCCCTAAAACCAAAAACAGTTTTTCCTTATCGGGATAAGGCACTCTCTCCCGCTCAATGATCTGTTTAAGCTCTGTTGACACGGGTTCCACCACCATAACACGGTGACCACATATGTTGTATTTTACTTAACCAATTAAACGCATTCGTTTGAGGGATCGAATGATCCTTAGTACGAGAAAGGTTGCATAAATAGGGGGTTAAAGGCAGTATTTTGGAGGCAAAAGATGGAAGATCGGGCAAGGGAATTGAGGCTCGTTGACGTGATTTCGAGGTGGTTAGAAACTCTGAGCATGATAGTAAAGAGGGTAAAAAGTTCATTGTGGTGGAGGTTTCCGAATACTTACGACTTTATAGCATATTAGGTATGAGGAACTTTGCTGATGTAGTGGGATTTTTGGTGTTTCATGAAATGTGTTAAATTAAGGATCGTCATCGATATTTATAGAGATTTGCTGAGAAGGAGGACCGGTATGGATTATGAGGAAGAGATTGTGATCGTTTCGGATCCCGAAGTGTGTGGAGGAAAGCCCGTAGTAAGGGGGACGCGGGTTCCCGTTGAGATAATTGTGAAAATGTTGAGGAGGGGGTACACTCCGGAGCAGATACACGAGGAGTATCCCTCGGTGCCGGTGGAGGCGATAGAGGTCATCAGGAGGAGTCTGATGAGGAGGAACGCCGTTCTTGTGGAGATCAAGGTTTAAAATTCTGGCGGATGAGAATGTTCCTCGAAAGGTGGTTTCAAGACTTAGAGGTACGGGATTTGAAGTATTATGGGCGGCACGCGATCCCACTCTTAGGGGATAAAGAACAGTTTGCTTTTAGCGATAGCCAAGCGGGAAAATGCGATACTTTTGACTTGTGATTCCGATTTCCTCGATTTGCGATGGGGATGGAAGATAATCTATCTTAGGCATACTGGAGATCCTGATGAAATGGCCAATTTAATCGAGAGGTACATTTTTGATGCTATCCAGGCCTTATTGGAGAAAGAGGAGAGAATGATATTGATAAACAAGCAAGGAATGAGATGTATTAACAAGAAGTGAAAGAGTTTGCAATGCAGGCTACACTTGCTACTTTCGCTCCAATATAAGTCCAAGAAGCATCATCCCTGAAAAGCGACATTATTTTCGAGGTTTTACGAAAAAGAGCGTGAGAGCAATTATTTATCTTCGAATATTCTATCAAATTGCCTTAGATAGTGATTTTTACAGCATTTTTCGACGAAATTTTCTTGAAATTTCTTTTTAATTTACCAATTGTTAAGGATCTCCTTGGATTGTTGATGTTAAGTGCATGCGCATTTAACTATTTTTGTTTTTAACTAGAAGGAGCGTGGTAATAACACATTTTTGAGCATAACGTAAATAGTATAATGTAAAGTTGGTATACTTTTTTGGGTTAGTTGGATGGTGGAGTCGATAAGGATGGTGGAGGAAAGATTTTCGGGTATTCCTCGTATTAGGGTTGTTGATATGGGTTTTGGGACTTGTGAGCTTTCTGATGGCACTCTGGTAAAGTATCGAGTTGCAGTTGTTGATGTACGTGTTTTGCGCAAAGAATCGCCCTTTGGAGTGGAGTTTGAGGCAAATCTTGCGACGGGCATTTCTGTGTATCCGTCTAAGAAAGTTTTGGAGGAGTACCGAGACAAGCGTATTTTGACACCTGGAGAGAGTCCTCCATCCAGTTGGAAACAGGTGCGGATAGTTAATAGGGAGCCTGCGTTTGAGGAGGTTGAGTTTGAAAGTGAAGATATCGGCAGATATCGTATTAGGGTCGAGGTGGAGCCGGTTATGGCATCGGTCAATACGGAAGTGAGGATCGTTCACGGGGAACCCTATTATGTGATTAGGTGGATTCCGAAGATGTCGTGGGAGAAGGTTGTTGAGGAGTCTGGGGGATGAGTCGTGGTGGAGAGAATATTTTCGAGGGCTTTGAGCGTTATGAATATCTCGTGTCGGGGGGAGTTTGTTTCTCATTTTCGAGGAGTAGATTTTTTAGGAGTATTTGAGGAGTCCGAGCAGCCGGTTTGGTTAGAGCCGTTAACGAATATTTTAAGGAGCATCAGATTACTGAGTGATTCTCAAATTGATAATATTTTGCTGCAGTATGCGAGTGAGAAGGTTCTAAATTACGTTAAAAGGTTAAAGTATGTGGACATACGTGCTCTTGCTGCCCTACTCATATGGATTAGCGAAAGGTATCACGCCTATGGCAGGCCCTTGCTTGACGTTATGGTGGATGTGGAAACTGGGGAGTTTCAGTTCCTAGAAGTAGTTTTACCGGAGTGCGACTGGGGGTCTTGGAAGAGGATCGCCAAGGAGGTAAAGGAGGAGATGAAGAGGGCGGGACTCGTAGATATGGCTTCAAGGGTGGCCATAGTATGTCCACGGGCGCTTCGAGAATAAGGGTTTAGACCCGCGGGGTTTCGTGGATTTATGGAGTGAGTTTTTATTCGCCCGAATTTAACATAAAAGCGTTCTGGTGGCGACCACCACGAGGCTTCACCGCAGGCACGTCTATTGGGGGTTGACGTGCTGCGGAGGGTGGGGCTGCACGCGGACTCCGAGGTGATAATAGAGGTGGATGAAGAGAGGCGTCAGATCGTAATAAGACCCAGTGATGAGCTTGATGAGGGTACCAAGAAGTTGCTGGAGTTGCTGGAGAACCCGCTGGAGATAGGAACTCCCGAGGACTATTCTGGTGAGTACGATTACGAGGACATTGGTGGGGAGGTTTGAACGTATTTATAGATATGGAGTTATTTGCTGGTGATGAGGACCAAAAAGCGGTAAGAGATTTTCTAAAAGGAGTGTTGAAGGGTTGTTGTAATGATACAGATGTAGGTTATTAGAGATCTTATCATCAAAAATACAAAGTCTTTGAGGGCATGTTGAGGGGGCGTTTACCATCTCGAAACTTTTAATTTCGATACTATGGTATCAGAAATCGAGGATTTGATTCTCGTGAGTATGGTGGTAGTGTTGAGCACAGTGGAGGTAGTGTTAGGCATACTATCGGCGCTTTTAGTAGGTTTGATTATGATGATCTTCAGGTGGTTTAGAGATGACATCAAAAAATTGACGGAAAGGGTGGGAAATCTCGAGACGGACGTATCCGGGATGAAGGAGTCGATCAGAGGCCTCAGAGAGATAATCATGGCATTCATCAAGCCCGAAATTGATCGCATTAAGGGCAGGTTTGCGAAGACGAATCCGCTCACCGAGGAGGAAAAGAAGAAGCTTGCCTACTACCTTGATAAGATAAAGAGGGATGCTCCCCTTACGAGAAAGGAGGCGGAGGAGTTCAAGATGATAGCCCAGAAGGTAAAGAGCGAGAATCCAGGCGATCCCCTAGCAATGCTACTTGCGGGTCTTGCCGGATTCTTACACGGCTTGATAATTGCGGGGATAATCTCTGAAGCGATGAGGGAAGAGAGTATTCGGGATTATTAACTCTTTTTCTGTACGTCTTTAAACGAGCGTCCTGATGGTGTTGCAGGGTTTTATCGCCCATCTTCAGCGCCACCAGCGCTGATACCGTTCTAGACGCGTCTGTCTTCGACAGTTTAGTTGGAATGTTATTTACTTCATCGAGAAACTACTTATTATCGTCATCTGATGTCACGACTTCCCCGAGTTGTTCAGCGGGCCTGCGGGAATCATCATTCACTTCTCATCATTTGAGTGTACTAATGAAGAAAACTCGATTATCACGTATGGGGAGTCCCATTTGTGTTCGTATATCATTTTTAACGATTTGAAAGCGGAGCGGAAGCTTTTACATCGCAAAGGTTCTTAAGTAAGATTTTGGTGTTATATTTAATGGGACTTGGATCTTAAGTTTCGAGGGATGTGTGTTCATGCGGATATTTGTGGCGAATTGGCGTTGTATAGAGCGGGTGGAGTTTGATCTTTCTAAGATAAATGTCTTTATGGGTCCTAATGGGGTTGGGAAGTCGAGTCTTGCTTATGCGATATATTTTGCCTCAAAGATTTTTAGGAATCCGCGGGCGGATATCAACTATCTGAACGCTATTGCCATGCAGCTTTACGGTTGCGGGGTTGACGGAATAGTAAGGCGGGTTGGTGGAAAGGCTCAGTGGCCAATGGTAATAGAGGTTGACGGCTGGAGGTTATCGGTGGATATTGCGAAGGGTGGAGGGGGTAAAGAGTTTCCTAAAGAGGGAGGTGTGCCTGAGACGATCCTTGATATTTCCTTGTCACAAGGGTCTCCGTGGAGCGACGAATATCTATTTCCGTCACGGAGGTTGGCGTATTTACAGATACTTATGCTATTACCGAGGATACTGCGGGATGTGCAGCGGGTTGAGGGGGCGAGGGTTCTCGGATCGATGTTCGAGTGGGTTTCTGGGCTATTGAAAGATGTTCCTTTACTTCCGCCGTTTCCCTTGTTTGCAGCGGACTTTACGAGGGCCTTAACGGGCGTGGCGGCTGATG
>CAYYFC010000024.1:12578-22353 GCA_964471215.1 uncultured archaeon
GTTGAAGGGGGCTTAGGGGTTACGGGGGTAGGGACGTTTTTCGCTCGCGTAACGTCTCTGATTTCCCTGATTAGTATCACCTATACGGATTACTTCTCAAAGCAGGAGTTTCCGCTGGAGGGGGCCGCTGACGGTCAAGTTGATGTGAGTATAATAGATCTTGCGTTAAAGAGGGTGCCGGATAGCAGTTTAGTTGTGATAGAGGAGCCGGAGGTCTTCAAGAACCCTCTGACGGAGGTGGAGTTTGCCAGACGGGTTGTAGAGAGGGTTTTGGAGAAGAAGTCGGTGTTAGTACTTACGACCCATTCGGATCTCGTACCTATTACCATTGCGAAGATGGTGGCAGAAGGTAGGGTTAGAGTCGATGATATCAGGGTTTACTATCTCGAGCGAGATCCGTGGACGAAACTTAAGGAGCTTGAGGTTTATGAGGATGGAACACTCGAGGAGCTCCCGGATAGTGAGAAAATAATGACGCAACTTTTCTAAAACGGGAGAAAGGATGCTGGACGTAGTGCTTGATGTCAGTTTCTTAATACCCTGTTGCGCGAAGTCAGAGGAGGACAAGAGAGGCATACGCAAGCTGGGCGATGTGCTTAATGATATGGAGGTCACCCTATACCTCTCGAGGCGATTAATTAGGGTTTACAGGACGAAAATACGTAGTGAAGTGGATAGATGTAAGTGTCATCCGTTACCTCGGTTTCACGCGTCCTTTCTGCGAGTATTGGATCATCTCGTAAGAGTTTCTTACACTAGAAGCGCTTTATGCAATTCTAAAAAGCTCGGGAAAACGAGAATATGGTATCACATTTTAGAAAGAAGTAGAGTCGAGCGGTACGATGTGACCGATATCGGACTCGATAGCGAGGAAGATAGAGAAATTATCAGAGTGGCGCTCGCGGCTACGAGGTTTACGAACAACGTCTTTGTTGTGACTGTTGATTATCACTTTTTTATGCAGTTGGATTTGGACGGCCTGAGGAGGAAGTATGAACATGCAGAGCGGATAAATGTCATTAAACCTCAAGACCTATTACAAGATCTCACGTCTTAGAAGATATTACACTCACTATTTAAGACTTCTCGGTATTTTTTAGTGTCTTTTTTAGATATCTTCCTAGTTACCTCGTGCCTTTTTAGGTAGCTTTATTCTAAATCCCCTTTTTATTAGGATGTCAACAAAGCCCCATTTCTCTCCTCTAGAGAAATCAACATCTCTTTCTCCAGCGTATTCAGGAGTCCTATGGTTCCGGTGAGGTTCAAATTGAGGTCTCTGGCCGCTTGGGGCGTATTTATCATCAAGCACGCAAGTGTATTCCCTATGAGACTGCTTGAGCAATAATCCCCAAGAGAGGACCTCCAATTCTCCTTTACCGAGTTTAAAATATCTTTTCCTTAATGCGTCAAGAAGATTCTGTGGAGTTTTTGGTAGGGTTTTCACAATTCCCCTCTTTATGAGTTTTAATACTTCACTCTCGTTTTCGGCAATAGTTCTTCATCTAATATCATTTGGGGGATCAGTATTTCGAATCCTAGGGATGATAGTTTTTCCAGGTAATGTGATCTTCCCAGTTCGGAGAGTAGTGCTTTAGAGGTCATCGTGATTTATCTCCATTGGCACCGAGAGTCTCTTAAGTTCATGTATAAACTTCTCGAGGGGGAGGCCCGCTATTTCGGCGGCCCTGTTCAGGCTCACCTTTCCCTTTTGATAGAGTCTTATTGCTATTTCCCTCCTATGTTTCGTCACCCGCTTGTGCTCTCCGAATTCTTTAGTTAAGTCGGGAATCGCTGTGTACATTATTGCTAGGAGTTTATCTTCAGATAGGTCACCGAGCCATCTCTTGACCTCATCAGCGAGTTGTACCGTTTCATCATCCGATTCTCTTACCAATAGTTCTGCCAGTTTCTCTCCCTTTCGTGTCAGTTTTATCTCAGGTTGATCGATTATTAGGCCGAGTTGTTTCAGATTATCGAGTTCCGCATCGAGTTTTTCGATAAGGGGCTCAGATAAGTATGCTTCAGAATCGAGTATGCCGAGTACTTCAGGTTTAGCATGTACTATCATTAGAAGTTCTTTTTGCAACCATAATTTTCCCTTTATGGGCATTCTTTCACGGCACCATAGCAGTATTAGGATCAACCTTTGCAAATCGCTTAGAAGTTCCTTTATTTCCATGATGGAGATTCTCATGTCGATTCATCACCTTACTCCTATATCTACTTCCCCCTAAAAGATATTTTTACGCTTTTAGATGGTCATCTAATACTTAACACAGAATGCTAGGTTTCCTTTCAAATGCTCCAATGTTCTCATTTCTCTTAATGATGTATTTTTGCATTCAAGAAGGTGGTGTCCATTGATAAGGACTTTTTGGCAAGTTCTGCTTAAGCGATGTTCAAGTGGTTATGCTATTTCCAAGATGAGGGTGTAATATCTGAAATAGTCGGTTCATGTAGCCATAATTTTCCCGGTGCCTTCACTGAGGGTATAGAGAATTACATGCTTATGCCGTCAATCATTCTCATGGCGCTCCCGTATTCGTCTCTTTATTTCCCTTGCTATCTCCTTTGCTTCCTTTTCCGTTAGTTTGGATTCTTCGAGAAGACTTTCGGCTACTTTGAAGAGTGCAATTGCTTCGATCCTTCTAAGAACATCACAGAGTGCTCTGGCGAATTCCCTCTCGAAGCCCTCCGGAATTTCTATTTTTATCGTCACGGTTGGCATTTTGATCAACTTTATACTTTATTAAGAGAATTAAGAAGAAGTGTTATAAATGCGTGGTTCTTACAAGCTTAGGGGATCGTGTTGGTGCTCGTTACGTTTAAGGTCGAGTTGCCGGCCGATGTAGATAAGAAGGAGGTTCTTACAACTTTAGCCGCAATACTCTACAAAGAGGGGAAGCTTACGCTCAAGCAGGCTGCCGATTTGGCCGAGATGAGCGTTGAGGAGTTTTTGATAGAGTTAGGGAGGAGGAAGATATCTTTTACGAATGTGAGCGTTGAGAGGTTGAGGGAAGAGTTTGAAGAGATTAGCCGTGAGTAATACAGGTCCTCTGATAATCCTGTACCAGATAGGGCTTCTTCCTCTCTTGAAGAATCTTTATGATAAGGTGGTCATTCTGGAGGCTGTTCGAAACGAACTCCTTAAGGGTCTCTCTGGTCAGGCCATATTGGCTTCTGGCTTAGTGGAGGTAAAAGCGGTTAAAGGGCGGGAGGCGGTGAGAATACTGAGGGTATTTCTAGACGAGGGAAAGGCGGAAGCTATACAATTGGCGAGAGAAGTTCAGGCTGTAATCATTATAGATGAGCGGAGAGGTAGACGAATAGCCAAGTCTCTCGGATTAAGGGTCAGAGGAACGTTAGGTATTCTGTTGGAACTAAAGAAAAGGGATCTCATAGATTCTGTTAAGCCCTTTATTAGGAAAATGTTTGAGAAGGGATATTATCTGAGTAATGAACTTGTAAGGGAAGTTTTAAGGGCGGCAGGTGAGGCTTAAGGTTTGATCTCTCATAGATGTTCGCTGAGAGAGCCGTATATCAACTGGTCATTTTCATACATCGTGGTGTTCTATTAAGCCTATCTCATCTCAGGGTATACCTCTCGGGGGCCTCCACAACCCTTAGTGCCTCTTTTAATTTTTTCTTCTCGTTAATCAGGTTCTCTAGTGTTATGAGATCCTCCCATGTCGGATGTCCTTCCACATCTCCTTTTTTGATCTTTTTCTTCAACTCTACCATGTCAGTGACTTCGTAGCAGATCAGGATTTCCCTTATCTCTGACTCGATAAGCAGAAGTTTCCTCTCCAGCCACTCTCGCAGGGCTTCTCTTATAAGTCTGTTCTCCGGAATGCCGACTGGAGGCACACTCGACCCGTGGTAATGCCAAAAAGGAGACATTTTTATTTTGATTTTTGTAAGTCTTTTGACAACTTCAAATAACAATGTTATCAAAGGCTCCTGTTCGAGTATTACAGGAGCCTAAGTGCAAAGGATGACGCGAAAAGATGGGAGGAGTGAGTAGTGTCATGTTATGGTATCCAGTTGGCTATTTGAAGGTTAAGCACGATTTTTGTTTTGTGAAGGAGGGTGTGGATTTAGAGGATGTGTACTGGGCAGAAGTTGACGTGAAGGAGAGAAAGAGGAAGGTAGCGTTGAGGTACAAAGTTCCTCAGGAGGTTATTGAGGACGGATTTGTGGACGATTGGGCGCGTATGCGTGCTCTTAGCACCATATTATCGAACCTTATCAGGAAGGTGTTTTATCGGGAAGGAAGGTTCTTTTTCAATTATGAAAAACCGGTGCTTGACTATCCGGTACGCTTATGGGATTTAGACATACCATTGAGGGTGTATCGGGGATTTCATTTGAGTTATTATCAAAAGAGCAGGAATGAATATTATGTCATGATAATTTTGAAGCACGACATAATATTGGAGAAGAGGCTTAACGAGATACTTCGCGTATCCGGCGTGGAGAGGTTGATAGAGAGTATTAACCTTAGCACGGAGTCGAGTTACTGGAAGTCAGGAATTGGGCCGAAGGGCGCTGGTACTCTCATACGTGTTATACGCAAATCGGGGCAAGAGTATTCCAAAATACTTAATGAGATACGTAAATATTATGAGATGAAGAGCGAGAGGCTTCGTAATGAAAGAATAATTGAGTATGTTGTAGAAGTTCTTGAGAGGGATCCCGATCAACCAATTATAGAGACGAAGAAGCTTTATAAGGGGAAGGAAACCCGCATTTATTACTTATCAGGGGTATTATATCTCACACCATCTTTTGACACGTTAAGGGACCTCTTATGGGAAGTTTATGGTGGTGAGGAGGAGTACGTACGTCAAACCTTAAATGATCTGCATCATGTCCTTAGGCCCGATCCTAAGGAGTTCAGGAGGATCGTAAAGAGGATCGAGGAGAGGCTCAACGAAGTATTAGATAGGAACATAGTGGAGGTGAGGTGGTTTTAATGGTTTGGCCGAACATTAAGAGAAGAGAGCCGCCAGAGTTACTATTTTGGAATGAGGGTAAGTGTCGGGTTCCGAGAAGAGGTATTGAGGAATATGGGCCTTATGATGGGCCTGTGACGATCAATTTATACGTTTTAGGATTTAAAGGAACTGAGAGTCATATTAAGGGTCTCATTAATAATTTGAACCAGTATTTCGGGAATGTGCCCATAGAAATCGTGATAAATGCCGTAGACGAGAAATTTCTGCCTAGAGATTATATTAGGCGTTCTAATTTACAGAGGTACAGGAGGGAGGTTATTAAGATAGTAGACGGATGGAGGAAGGAAACGAGAGATCACAAAGTTCTTTTACAGGTAATTCCTAGGCGGGATGACGTTCCCGATGGGTATTATTATTTCGTTAGAAAGGTTGCACTTAGCAAGAAGGACGGAGTTAAGGCACTACCAGTGTAGACAATAACTATGGAGACTTTAAGACGAGCTGGAGGTTTTAGGAGGCATAGGGCGAGGAAAGGTATCATACACAATTTGGCAATAGCGCTTTATGCCAAGGTTGGGTACAGGCCTTGGATTCTGGCCGGAACAGTGTCAGAGCATTTTACGGATGCTATATACGTCGGTTATGATATTTCATACCATCGAGAGTATGGGTCTAAGGGTATGGGGGGAGTGGTGGTTTTTGATTCGAGGGGGCAGGTGATAGAGTATTTTGATGTGGAGATTCAGGTGGAGGAGGGTGACAAAATAGATCGTAGCAGCTTTAATGAGTTTGTCGAGAGGATAATAATGTCCGCCGAGAGCAGGGACATCAGGCCGTCAGTGGTAGTGTTCCACAGAGATGGGGATTATAAACCTCACGAGATCGAGTTAGTACGTGAATGCATGGAAAGATGGAAGATGAATTACATTTTACTCGAGTTCTCCAAGGTTAACGCCCCAATATTCAAATACAATCGAGAAAAGAATGAATGGATCTCGGCTGAAAGTGGGTATTGGCTTAAGATGGGTTATGAGTTCTCTAGGGGCCAAAAATATCCGACTTACTTATTGCAATCTTATGGAGGGGAAATTCCACTTGGCGTTTATGCGAACATGCTGAAGTTTAGGTATGTAGACCGTAGAGTGATGAGGAGAGTTCCGAACCTGGAAGAGGACATTGTTAGGCAGGTGTTCTACCTGACGAGACTAAATTATGCGACGAAAATCGGTGTGGCAAAGCTACCGATAACCGTGCATTACGCGCACAAGGTTGCCAACATAAAGCGTGTGGGCATCATATTGGGAGAGTTTGAAGCGGGTAAGGTGAATAAGCCTCTCTGGATGTTGTGATGTTTTTCATTAAAACCTTCTTGTTTGGAGCCGCTCAATAGTCTCATGGCTTCGGGGACATGGTAATTTTACGCTATAGAGCTGCAATTTATATGGAGAGGTTCATCTCTGATTTATCTTATAATTTCGATTCTATTACGGTAAACTATGATGGTTTTACCCTCAAAATTTTGGATTTTTTCCAATATTCTGTCTAGGGCTCTTATTAGGTCATCTGGTATTGGCGGATGTATTCGAAAGACTATAATTCCGTAGTACTCTTCTGGGGGATAGAGAACTATATTAGCAAAGTCGCTATCCCTAGTTATTAGGATTGCCTTCTTTTCTTTGGCTAGTTTAGCTACTTTTTGATCATCAGAGCCTCTTGGGACATATTCTACTTCATAATTTTTTATTCTCAGGAGATATCTGTATACAGACATCGGTACGTTCTCATCGAGTAGGAATTTCAATGACATGCCATTCTCTCCGCAGTATCTGGGCTGCTAGACGCAGGGCCTCGCGTATCATTTCCTCGGTGAGTTGCGGGTACTCCTCCAGTATTTCCTTAATTGTCATGCCGGCAGCGAGCATCTCGAGGACATCTGCCACCAGAACCCTAGTACCTCTGAATACCGGCTTTCCATGGCAAATTTTGGGGTCAACGACTATGTATTTTAACATGAGAGATGCACCCGTCAACTCTTCTACCCGTTCGATCTTATTATTTGCCATTGTCAGGGATATTATTTTTAACTTACCGGAAGCTCCGGAGCAGATACACGAGGAGTATCCTTCGGTGCCCGTGGAGGCGATAGAGGTCATCAAGAGGAGACTAATGAAGAGGAAAGACGCTTTTGTGGAGATTAAGGCTTAAATTCTGCGGATGTGTGCTCCTCGAAAGGTCGTTTCAAGACTCAGAAGTACGAGGCTCGAAGCGTCATGGATGGTATCTTTAAGTATTCTTGACGATCTTTAGTGTCTCTTTCAGCCTCTTCTTCTCGTTAATCAGGTTCTCTAATGTTATGAGATCCTCCCACGCCGGACGTTCCTCTACCTCTCCCTTTTTGATCTTTTCCTCAAGTTCTGCCACGTCGGCAACCCCATGGCGCAGAAGATCCTCTTTTATTTCCGATCCCACGAGTAGAAGCTTTCTCTCGATCCATTCCCGCAATGCCTCCCTTATGAGTCTCTCCTCCGGGATGCCAAGTCTCTCCGCAACAATTTTGGCAATCAACAAGTCGATCACCGGTTGCACATCTTTTAGCGTATGAGATCACCCGATTTTAAATTATGGGATTGCCGATGCTTAGTTATATGGTTATTCTCCGGTGTCTCCGGTGGTGCGAGAATGGGATAACTTAAAGGAAAGGATTAGGAAAATTGTATGTGAGTGGTGGCGTGAGCGTGAAGGACGAGATGAAGGAACTTTCTGAGAGAATAGGAAGACTTAAGCGAGAGTTAAGGCTACTCAGATTGTTGTATCCGGAGAAGAGGGCCGTAGTATCCTTCAGGGGGATGGCGAAGGCTAATGTTCCCTTAGAGGAGATAGACAGAAGCGTGGAAGGGGCGAAGAAGAGTTTGTTCAAGTACGAGTGAGCCTGCCCGTTACGTGGTTGATACACACGCGTGGATGTATTACTTACTTGATGCACTCCCAAGTAGAGTGGATGAGGTCTTATTTATGTTCCCACAATAGTCCTAGCGGAATGCATCTATTTGGTTGAGAAAAAGCGTATATCATTGAGCATTGATGACTTGTTCTCCAAGTTTAGGGTATCTGGGAATTTCTTGGTAGCTCCTCTGACACTGGAAGTTGTGGAAGAAGCAACCCGTATCAAATTGATGGAGTTACATGATAGAATTGTTGTGGCGACGGACAAGTTGTTCGATGCGGTGCTGATAACTAATGATAAGGAAATAATAGCGTCCGGGCTGGTCGAAATATTATGGGAATAAATTTGATGTAGGTTGAACATGGAGGATCTGCTAAAGAGGATAACCATGGATCCGAAAGTTATGGTGGGTAAACCTGTCATGAGGGGTACTCGAATAATGGTGGACTTGATCCTAGAACCCGTGACGAGCGGTATGACGCCGGAGGAGATCGCGAAAGACTACCGGATAAGTGTCGATGATGTCAGGGCTGCACTTCTTTACGCCGCGAAGGTTATCAGCAAGAAGAAGCATTAGTTATCGAGCAAGCTTAAATTGTTGCTTAATGAGAGCATGGGGGTCGAGGTTTCAAGGAGTTGTTAAATCGGTGATTTTGACGTTAAAAGTGCTATTTTTGAGTGTAGAGGAGCAGGTGTGGGTATTATTGCGATGTAATACTCTTGGAGCACCCGATTTTATACGGCGGATGGGCACGACCGTATAGGAGTGGTGGTGACGGAAATGCGCCATATGAGGAGATACCTGTGGTTATCGTACATGCGCAAGATAAGAAGAATAGTCGGAAAGAGAGGCGGGGATTCACCAGCGATATACTACTCATTCGCTCATGCGTTATTTGAGAGGCGTCAGAGGTACGAAAAGGAGAGGAAAAGTGTTCCGAGGGAGGAGGTACTTGGCCTTATAGACAAGTTCTCGGCGGAGGGAGGAAATAGGGAGATGTTGATTGAAATTGCACGCATGATCACGCCTTTGGCATTCATTAAGTGATCTGTTGGTGAAGAGGTCGGCCCCGTATTGTATCTTACGGTTTTTACAGTATTTGTAGTATTAATTGTTCCATTTTCCGTTTCTTTGGATTTTTGAGGTTCAACTGTTTGCCCGAAATCATTCTATCGGAGCGCTATTTTGATGCAACGATGTCCGACGGAATGTTGGGGCGAAGAATCGGCTAGAGGACCAATTTGTAAATATTTTTGGATTATGCATAAAATTTTGCCGATAAAATCGGGATGCTGTTAGAAAACGTTTAAATATCCAAGTATGGGATGAAAACCATGTAATTTCAACATGTGAAAAATTGATTTCCATTGACGAAAGGGTGCCCCACCTTGGACGTCAGCCTGACAGAAAAGATAGAGGAGTGTTTGGAGTTCTTATATAAGTGTGAGAAGGAAGGAAAGAACATTGTTAGGATGTCGGAGGTATCGAAGGCGTTAGAGATGTCCCCATCATCGACCACCTCCCTACTTAGGAAAATGGCCGATATGGAGTTGGTACTGTACGAGTCGTACAAGGGCGTAAGACTCACGGAGAAGGGGCGCAAGATTGCCAAGAACGTTGTGAGGAAGCACAGGCTAAGCGAGCGCCTCCTCACCGATTTACTGGGTATGGATTGGGCCGAGGTCCACGAACACGCATGCAGGCTCGAGCATGCGATTTCGGACAAGCTTGCGGACATAATAGAGGAGAAATTGGGATATCCGGAAACGTGTCCCCATGGACATCCGATTTCTGGAGATGATCCCCCGGTTCCGGATGTGCCTCTATCCGAGGTGGAGCCCCCGGCCGAGGTGGAAGTGACAAGAATAATGG
>CAYYFC010000024.1:22363-23184 GCA_964471215.1 uncultured archaeon
CTACTGAGGGGTGGTCACAGACACCGCCACAGGCACAGATGGGGGTGGAAGTGACACATATGAGCGATAGGGGGAGTATTGTTCTTGCAGGGCAGCCCAACACCGGGAAGTCCGTATTCTTCAACAGAATAACGGGAATAGGGGTCATATCATCGAACTATCCCGGGACCACTGTTGAGATCATGGAGGGATGGACAAAGATCGATGGTCTTCGTGTTAGGGTTATAGACACGCCCGGGATATATTCCCTCGATGCAACATCCCCCGACCAGATGGTTGCACGCAGGGTGATTCTGGAGACGAGGCCCGCGGTGATCATAAATATCATCGACGCAACGCATCTTGAGCGCAACCTCTACCTTACGCTTCAGTTACTGGAGCTGGAGGTGCCGATGGTAGTAGCGCTTAACATGGTCGATGAGGCGTCGAAGCGAGGTATAAAGATAGATCATGAGAAGTTATTGGAATTTTTGGGCGTCCCGGTGATTCCGACAGTTGCCACGAGAGGAGAAGGAGTTTTTAAGGCCGTGAAGAAGGCGATGGAGTTACTGAAGGAGGGAGCGGGGGTTAGGGGCAAGAAGCTGGAGTACGGCAAGGACATTGAGAGGGTGATAAGCGCGCTGGAGGAGAAGATAAGGAGGGAGATGAGGGAGATCCCCTTTGGAATTTCCCCCCGTGCTCTTGCGATACTTCTACTCCAGAGGGACCCGGAGATCGTGAAAATTGTTTCGGAGAAGCATAAGGAGGTCGTGGAGTTTGCGGAGAAGCTTGCGAGCGCGATTGAGAGCATGCACGGGGAGCAATCGAGTATAAGAATAGCG
>CAYYFC010000024.1:23194-23611 GCA_964471215.1 uncultured archaeon
GCGAAGGAGCGGTATGCGCTTGCCCACATGATAGCGAACTCTGTTGTTGAGAAGCAGGAGCGGAGGCTGCTCAGGGACGTGATAGATGAGATAACGACGACTAACATTTACACGGGAATTCCGATAATGATGCTGGTGGTGCTCGCACTGTTCAGTTCGCTGGTGTACATTGGTAGCATGCTGGAGGAGATTATTTCCACGGCGTGGGAGTTGTTCGTGGTGGCGAACGTTGAGGGGATTATAACAGCGTATGGTGTTGATCCCCTGTTAAGGGTGATTATTCTCAATGGAGTACTGCTAGGGCTGGAGGCGGGGCTCGCTATCGTGATACCGTACATAGTCCTGTTCTACATACTTCTATCCGTGCTGGAAGATACCGGCTATCTCGCAAGGATCGCGTATCTCCTCGATGGGCTG
>CAYYFC010000024.1:23621-23884 GCA_964471215.1 uncultured archaeon
TTGCAACGTACCTGCCATTGTTGGAACAAGAGTACTCGAAACGCGCAGGGAGAGGTTCATCGTCGCGTTTTTGATATCAATAGTTCCGTGTTCGGCGAGGACGGTTGTAATACTGGGGATAGTTGGCTCGTACCTGGGCATAGTGTACGCGCTGGGGGTTTACGCCATAGGTCTCCTGTTGCTCGTGATCTCAGGAGTATTCTTAAACAGGATCCTGAGTGGTGAAAGGGTAGGCTTGGTGATGGAAATTCCACCCTACAGGG
>CAYYFC010000025.1:0-23277 GCA_964471215.1 uncultured archaeon
CAATAGTAGATAAGTATGGTAGGTTGAGAGATGTAAAGACTTTCTGGTTCGAGGAAGCCTCTTGGAAAGGTGTCCTAGACAGAGAGCATGGAGCGTTATAGGGATGGCAATACATAATATGCTTAAGTATGCCTACCATCACGGAGTAAATACATTATTCCTCGAGAATCCAGAAGTGTTAGGATACCTTAAGATACTATGGATAAGGAAAGGAAAAAGAAAGAACAGAAACTACAATTATAGAGTTCAAATTTTCAGAAGTAGTGTGGTAGAGAAAATAGCAATGAAAGCACCACTATATACAATTAACATAGAGTACATAGACCCAAAAGGAACTACTCACTCCAAAGAGCATGACGAAATTATGAGAAAGTATAGTTTGGATAAACACACAGCTTCAGCATACCTCATAGCTCTCAGAGGCATAAAAAGATACACTATGATACAGAAAGCTACAGTCTAAGGTTTCTGCCCCCATAAAGCCCCTTGCAATAGCAAGGTTGTTCTTTACTACTTTATTAAGAAAGTATCGAGGTACAACAATTTAAAAGCCTTAATGAAATAAAAAAAAAGAGAATGTTTTTAATCTGCTAACGCTTCGAGTTCAGCCTTTATTTCATCAGCAGTCAATACAAGCTCGTATTCCTCTGCAAGCTTCAGTGCCTCATTTAGAGTTTTCTTAGCCTTTGCTATGTCTCCCATTTTTGCATAGGTTATTCCTATGAATTTTAGGGCCTCGACATAATAATCTGTTTTACCGTAGGTTTTGTAATACTCACCAGGTGGAAACACTTTCAGAGCATGTTGAAAGTCCTCTAGTGCCTTCTCGTATATACCAAGGTTTAGATAGCATTCCCCCCTCTGCACATAGTACCTGACAAGTCTTCTCGCCTGCTTAGCCTCTTCTATACTCATACTCAACAGTTCTACGGCTTTTTTATAGTATTCTCTGGCTTTATCTTCATCCCCCATTCTTGCATAACATTTTGCCATTGAAATGTATACTCTGTATATTCTGTATGGTTTCTTTGATTCTAAGGCCAATTTTAAAGCCTGCTCATAGTCTGCCATTGCCCTCTCGTACTCGCCAAGCATGCAGTAGCTTTCTCCCCTCCTGTAATAATAGGCATACATATGTCCATACTTTTTCTCTTTCTCTGAAAGTTCTATTGCGTGGGTAGCAGTTTCAATAACTTTCTCGTATTCTCCCATTTTCATGTAAGCACCTACAAGGTGACCTACGGCAATTCTTAGGTCTGGATATAATTCAACTGCCTTCTCGTAATTACGTACGGCATCGCTGGAGTATTTCTGGAGCTGGTACAAGTTCCTTCCTTTACTATAATATACGCCTGCCAATCCCTCCTTACCGGCTTTATCCAAAATCCAATCTTTATTTTCTAGTGCCTTATCATAGAAATCGTTGGCTTTCACCCACTCCCCATAGCGATAATAGGCATTTCCAAGTCCTGCATAGGCTAACGCGTAATTAGGATCTAGCTCGAGCACCTTGTTAAAATCGTTCACCGCCTTATTGAATTTGTCTATGACGTCTTGGCTGAAAGGCTTACGATAATAATGTACAAACTGAATGTAGGCTAAGCCACGATGATAATACGCATCCGTGAAGTCAGGCTTAAGCTCAATAGCCTTAGTAAAGTCTTGGATAGCCTTTTCGTAAGGTTCTCTGTTATAGTAGCTTCCTGTCTTGAAGTAAGCAAGACCGCGGTTGAAATAAGCTTCTGCATAATCAGGCTTAAGCTCAATCGCTTTAGTGAAATATTCGATCGCTTTCTCATAATTTCCTCTCTCATACTCTTGAACTCCAAGGTTGTTATAGTTTTCTGCACTTACAGTTGCATATGTTCCCGGAATTTGCGTTGCTAATACAACTATAATGATTGCAGTTAATATTCCGATTGCAATTGTCCTCCTTCTCAAAATGCTTCACCTCCAAATTTTTTCTTATTTATTGCTACTTTCTCATTGATTATTTATAAATGTTGTTACCATATTCAAAATAGTAACATTTATATTCCTAAATATCTTATTGAAGAATGGTGAAAAGATATGTGTGTTCCAGTTGCAGTTACAGTAGGAGCAGTAAAAAGTTCAGGAATGTTCGCTATTCTTATCGGACAGATATCAGCTCTTATAGCAGTAGCAGGCATATTTACAGTAAACCTTTGGAAGGGTTTAAGAAGGCAAGGATCTGCAGAGAAAAAATAACCGCTCAAAAATTTTTCTTTTTTATGAAGAATTCTAATTGTGGTAGTCGTACTTATACATATTATCAATAAAGATTCGATAGCCATCATCATAGCACTTCACCGGTAATATGTATCGTTACACCCATCTTAATTGTTTGACATTCTCCTGTATTAAACAGTAGATGGAAAAGTTTGGAATTTAACTTTAAAATAAGAATTTAAAAAGCATTTTAAAACAAAATAAAAAATACTTAAACTATTTAGATTAACTCAATTGTTAACTTTCGGATCTACTGTGAAGAGGCGAGAGTTTTTCATAGGGGAACAAGCTCGTATATTCTCACGACGGGGTCATGCCTTCAGTTTTTGTCATCAGGCTATGTAAGATAAAACCCCTCAATATTTTCAATATAATTTATGATATAACCAACCTCCTACCTCTCCTCACATCTCTTAATCCTCTCTGCTTCGAAGCTCCCTTAGCATTCTGTAAATATACTGTCTTAACAGATAAGGATAAAAAGAAAAACAAACATAAATTCAGTTCTCTTTGATTACAATATCTGCCAATAAAAATTCCTATGCTTTTATAGCATTTTCATTATCCAATTTAAACAAATTTATCAATGCCTCTTCATAAAAAATACAATAATGGAGTACCTTAATTAAATGTTAAGAAGAGTAAATAGCAAAGCTTATATATAATAATACCAATCTCTCAATGGGTGAGAGCATGTGTGCACCGGTTTCAGTTTCAATGACACCGGTACTGTCCATGGTTAGTGTTTTACCAGCAGTCATCTTAGCAATAGTGAGTGGTGCGGCTGGAGTAGGTTTAATAATAAAAGGTTTAGTCTCAAAACCTGTAAGAGGTGAGTGAGATGTGCGCGCCGGTTTCTGCAACAATTGCCAATAGCGTAGCATCAGCAAGTTTTGCAACAAGCTTGCTGATAAATCAGGTTTTGGCAGCAATAACTATTCTATCGGTAATCGGATACAAAGTTTTTAGAATTGTGAAATCTATTTAATCTTTTTATGTTAAAAATTTTTAAATTAAAACCAAAAACTTTACAGCTTGAAGTCACAAATGATTGCAATTTAAACTGCCCAATTTGTATGAGGGTTACAAGCAAGAGAGAGGTTGGATATATTTCTTTGGACGATTTTTTAAAGATACCTCTCGAAAATTTTAAAGAAATCGCATTTCACGGGTGGGGTGAGCCTCTTTTACATCCAAAGCTATTTGAAATGGTAAAAATTGCAAGCGATAAGGGTGTTATGACGAGTTTGATAACCAATGGAACAATTCTTGATAAAAAAATTGATGAGATTCTTAATAGTAATCTCGATTCAATAGCATTTGGGATTTTCACTACAAAGGGAAAAGAAAAGGTGTTCGAAAATATAAAAGAGTTCATTAAACGAAACAACAGTATAAAAACCTTTATCGATATAACCATACTTCATGAAAACTTGGAAGACATTAAAAGAATTGTAGCTTTTGCAGGTGAGAATTGTTTAGATGGGGTCGTATTACATAAATTATTCTATGCTCATAATCCCTCTCTCTCTCCTATCCCAGAGGAAAAGATTAAATTAGCATGTAAAGTCGCTAAAGAAGTTGGGAGGGATTATGGTATAAAGGTTTACACACCACCCAAGCAAACAAGACCATGTGCAGTCGCGATTTCATGCATATTTTTAAGCTGGGATTTCGTTGCAAGTCCATGCTGTTTCCTTCATGAAATGGGTTTTCATTATCCTGATTTAAGCTTTGATAAGCACAGAAAATTTTTATTAGAGATGAAGAAAAATGAGATCTGCAAAAAATGTCCATGGTGAAATATACAGGGCATTAGGAATTTTTCTTTTATCTGTAATAAGCTATCTTTTATCATTTTTCGTACCATCAGGAGCTCTATCAAACTTTTTGAATATAAAAACAATCCCATGCCTAGGTTTGGGTTTACTATCTGGAATCTTGTATATCTTTTGGATTGCATTGGCAAGGGAACTTTACGGAAAGGGTTATGGTAGTACGGTAGCCATTTTAACCGTCTCATTTATATTATTAGGAGGACCTTGGTATGGTGTAACAAATCCGGTTTACTTTGGTATATTTGGGTTTCTCTCATTCTTAGCTATGGGAATTTTAACAGACTTTTTGAACGGTGGTATCGGCAGTGTTAGTTGCTTAATTATTAACTGGATCGCTTTTAGTTGCTTTCGGAATTTTAGTCCATCCCCTCTCTGGCTCGCATTACTCGTGCTTTTTATAAGTTTTGTATCTGGGGCGCTATTTGATTACCTTGCCAAACTCCTTATAAATCGTGTATCTTCATATGTTTTTCAATGATTTCATCAAGTTGAAATTGTTACTTAGTAGTATTTTTCTCTTTCAAAGATTTTTCTTTACTTTTTTAGCATAAATGCACGATTTTTAGTATTTACAGAGCGTTGCTAAGGAAGTCTCGCATTTCAATGCTGGGATGTATTAGGGGAGGTGAGAAACAGTCATAAAAATCTTTATAAATCCTAACATATTTTGCCGTATAGTCCCCTCTGAAGTCCGCTCAGATGAGGCCGAGGGGAGGCTGAGGGCGAGGCGTAGGAGGGGAAGCGGGCTAACAGCTCCCTTGGTGAGCTTTGCTCACCAAGGCGATGAAGCTTTGCTGAGGCTAATGGGGGATCCCTGGTACCCCGTGCTCCCCATGGGGAGTGTGAAAGCCAACATAGCAGATCGGATATTAAGATCTGTTAGGTTGGCGTAACTAGGTTTGTGAAGTGTTATACTTATAATCTTGCTTCAATTTATCTAGTCTGGTGAGAAGGGATGATCAAACAAGCAAGGGGAAATATAGCCAGTTCAGCTTCTTGCAGAAGACGGATGAACTGGATGCTACCTATTATCCGATGACAAAGTCCGACCAAGCTTCGCCCTTTACAGTAGATGGAAAAGTTTGGCATTACTTTGAAATAAAAATCTAGAGAGTATTATAAAATAAAAATTCTTAACACTATTTAGATTAGCCCAATTGCCAACTCTCAGAACTACTGCTTAAGACGAAGCTTGGTTGGGCTTTGCCAAATCTTATGATCTATGTGCCAATCCAATCAAATCATCTACAGTGCATCTATTTATCCTTAGATATGATTCTAAACCCTCTTTTATATGTTTTATGGAGTTATAACTGTAGAAAAATGCACTTCCGATTTGTACTGCACTTGCACCAGCCAGTATGAATTCCACGACATCCCTCCAATTACTTATACCTCCGCAACCTATTATCGGTATTTTCAGCTCGTCAAACAGATCCCAAACACACTTCAACGCTATCGGTTTTATTGCCTCACCGCTCAGACCACCGCTTATATTACTTAAAATCGGTTTTTTGCTGATTATATCTATTGCAATACCTTTAACAGTGTTTATTGCAACAACTCCGTCAGCCTTAGCTTTTTCACATATCTTTCCGATTTTTACTATGTCCATATTAGAAGAAAGCTTAACAAAAACGGGTTTATCCGTTACGTTCTTTACAGCCCTTACTATTCTTTTAACGAGGTTTTCATCCCTTCCAATCTCAAGACCGTAACCCTTAGCATGCGGACAGCTCAGGTTAAGCTCGAATCCATCGGCCATGGGAAAGTAATCTATGAGCCTGACGAACTCGTCCGGATTTGAAGCGTAAAGACTAACTATTAGAGGGCAAACCTTTTTAAACTTCAAGAGTTCGCTTGAGAAGTCCTCAGCAGAAGGTGACGCGAGTCCGACAGCATTTAATATGCCGCAACTCAGATTTATAACGCATGGATTTTTGTAACCCTTTCTCGGTTTCAATCCAACCGATTTTGTGACAACTGCACCTGCTTCCTTTGCTATTAGATTTAGAGATGACGAATAACTTCCAAGAATTCCGCTGGCAAGCATTAACGGATTTTTCAGCTCCAGATTTGATATTTTGATTTTGAGCATATCCATAATTCGTACCGGGTTATTAAGAAGTTGTTGTTTAATATGAACTGCAAAATCCGATCGGGGATATATAAGGACTTTAAAATGCCGGATCCAGATTATGGAAAATATTTAAATCGCTTAAACCATATGAGAGATATGTGCATATTCTGTAAAATTGCGAAAAAAGAGGAAAAGGCGTACATAATTTATGAAGACGAGAGAACAATGGCATTTCTCGATATAAACCCCTTAAGTAAGGGGCATACCCTAGTAATACCGAAGGATCACTACGAAACTTTAATAGAAATGCCCCAAGATGTTATAAGGGACATAATGAACACTGTAAAGGAGGTTTGCAGAAAGCTTAACGTTTTCAGGCCTGATGGATTTAATATAATAACAAACATAGGAGAAGTAGCAGGACAGGTAATAAAACACGCTCATGTACACGTAATTCCGAGGTACTCAGATGAAACTTCAAAACCTATAGAATTTGGAAAACCTGCTAAGGTTGAATTAGAGGAAGTGTATAAATCGTTGATATGAGGCTGAAGGGTAAGAACATAGTCATCGGTATTACCGGAAGTGTTTCCGCAGTAGAATCTGTAAAAATGGTGAGGGAGTTAAAGAGAAGAGGAGCCAATACGGTATCTGTTTTGACAAGGGATGCAAGAAAGATAATACATCCAAACGCCTTAGAGTTCGCATCCGATAGAGTCATTACGGATTTCAAAAAAGCTGAGCACGTAGAATTGATGGGATTTAAGGGTTGCGGGGATCTGCTATTAATAGCCCCCGCCACCGCCAACACGATATCCAAGATAGCGAATAAGATAGCGGACACAAACGTAACACTTCTTGCCCTTACGGCATTGGGATCTAAAAAACCTGTGCTAGTCGCACCCGCCATGCATCTCTCAATGTTTAGAGCCATAGAGGATAAGCTGAGAACATTAGAGGAAATGGGTATAGGAATTATAAGTCCGAGGATAGAGGAGGAAAAGGCGAAGCTTGCAAGTATAGAGGAGATATGTCTTCACGTTGAGAGATCTGTATACTCACGCGAATTTAAGGGAAAAAAAGTTGTGGTCACATCGGGTCCTACCTTTGAATTCATAGATCCTATAAGATTCATAAGCAATAAGAGCTCGGGAAGGATGGGGAATGAACTGGCGCTGGAGTTCTGGAGAAGGGGGGCGGAGGTTGTTCTCATATCGTCAAAACCTCCGAACCTGAATCTTCCAGATTTTAGGATAGTAAGAGTAGTATCGGTAATGGACATGCTTAAAGAGGTTTTAAATGAGGTTGGCGATGCTGATCTCTTCGTATCTGCATCGGCTCCATCGGATTTCGTCGTTGAAAAACTGGATGAAAAGATAAAAACAAGCGATGAATACGTTTTAAGGTTAAAATCAGCGCCAAAAATCATTAAAGAAGTTAGAAGGGTCTATGATGGGCACATAATAGGATTCAAGGCTGAAACTGGAATAAAAGATGAGGAATTGATAAGAATTGCGAAGAACAAGATGGAGGAGGACAGACTCGAAGTAGTTGTCGCTAACGATGTCAAGGAGAGGGGTATGGGCACCGAGGATACAAGAGTTGTTGTCGTGACCGACAGGAGGGTTGAATGGGTGGAGGGGTTAAAGGATTACGTCGCTAAAAGGATAGTCGACATATACGTCGAGGACTACCTTTAAATGATCAGTGCTACGGATCTTTCGATCGGCTTTAATGACGAGTTAAGTTGATTGAAATGAGGGCTTATTCACCCTCAAGCATAACCTGCTTTTTCGCACCTGTGATAAGGGATCCACCGAAATCGGGATCGATTGGCGTAGGCATAACGCTGAATAGAGGAGTGTACGTTGATGTTCTAGCGTGCGAAGAATTGAGAATCCTTTTCAACGACAGGGAGTTTGAGCTGCCAACCGTAAAATTCGTTGCGGAAAAACTCGGATTTAAAGGTTTGATTAGAATAAGATCGGATTTGCCGATAGGATACGGATTTGGTATAAGCGGTGCATCTGCTTTCGCAACTGCTCTGGCCATAAATGAATTCTTGAATCTAAACCTATCGTTTTTTAGAGTAGCCGATATTGCACATGTATCCGAGGTCGTAAACAGAACTGGATTGGGAGACATAGTTACACAGTGCTTTGGAGGTGTTGTCGTAAGGATGAACGCATGCTGCCCCTCAATGTGCAGGGTTGACAGGTTTTTGTGGAGTTTGAAGCTCGACTTCCTGATAATGGAAAGGATTGATACAAAAGAAGTATTAAAAGAAAATATCAAAAATATGTATAAAATAGGTAGGTCATGTCTTAAGGAATTTTTAAGGAAACCAACCGTTGAAAATATGTTTATTCAGTCAAAGAGATTTGCTGTAGAGTGTAATTTAATCGATCAAAGAGTAATGGATGCCATAGAGGCTGTGGAGAGCAATGGGGGTATGGCTTCTATGGTCATGCTTGGAGGGGTTGTTTTCGCTCTGAACGGGGATATACTGAAGGAATTCAGGGGAAAGTATATGAAGTTGGATGTAGATCTATGTAGCGCAAGAGTCGTATAAAGGTGTTTGTATGCTGAGCTATATTAAAAGCAGGATATCAGACGTGTTAAGTCCGATTACGGACTTCATAGCAAAAATGGGGATAAGACCAAACCATCTGACTGTTATAGGATTTCTATTCGGAGTTGCATCGGCTTATCTAATATTTAGAGGAGATCTCATGATATCTGCAGTTTTTCTAATTTTAAGCGGAATTATGGATGTTCTGGACGGTGCGCTGGCCAGAAATAAGGGACTGATTACCAAATTTGGTGGATTTCTCGATTCAGTTCTTGATAGATATGTCGATATCGCCGTGTTCATAGCGTTGGGTTTCTACGTCGGATGGACACTTTCCCTTTTAGCCCTAAGCGGAGCGCTGATGGTAAGCTATACGAGAGCAAGGGCTGAAAAGGAGATCGAGAGATGCGACGTTGGGATTGCGGAAAGAGGGGAGAGGATTGCGATCATAGTCTTCGGCCTGATATTTTCAGATCTCCTCTACTATGCAGTTCTGACAGTTGCTATCCTATCGCACATAACTGCGGTTCATAGGATAATACATACGTATAGGATTATAAGAAAGGGTTAGAGGGGGAAGAATTCAAACGGGTCGAAGTCGTACATCTCGATTTTTCCCGAATCGCATAACCTTGTTAACGCTGGATCTATCGGTAATTCAAGGTAGAAGTTTATCCTGTACTTGCTCGCCATCTCAGAAACCCTTCCCTTACCGAAAACGTATTCTCTATGACCGCACTGAGGACATTCGTAATAGCTCATGTTTTCTATCAATCCGACTATTGCCGTATCTAGTTCCTTGGCCATGTGAAGAGACTTTTCTACGACCTTCGTACTTAGCTCTTGGGGTGTTGCCACGAGTATAACCCCGTTCGGTCTTATCTCCTGCAAGATCGTAAGGGGAACATCACCCGTTCCCGGGGGTAAATCAAAAAGCAGATAGTCCAGCTCTCCCCACTCTGTCTTACCCAGCATGTCCCTTATAACACCGCTTACCAGAGGACCTCTCCACATTATCGGAGATTCTTCTGAGGGTAGGAAGAACTGTATTGACATTATGGCTATTCCCCATTTATCCGTGTGAACGGGTTCTATGTAATCCCCGACAAGATTCGGTCTCTTCTTTGAAACGCCGAATATCTTCGGTATACTCGAACCCCAGAAATCGCAGTCCATTATTCCCGTTTTGTAGCCGTTCTTACCGTAATGGACTGCCAACAGCGCAGTTACGGTTGATTTTCCGACACCGCCCTTGCCGCTCATAATCGCCAGCTTTGTCTTAACCTTCTTCAATCTCTTCTCTATAGCATCCAACCCTTCCATAAACTTCTTTTTCACGTCTTCTCTATCAAATCTCATTTTTTCCTTTACCTCTTCCATCAAACGATCACCTCCAGTTCCCTCCATATCCTTTTAATCTCTTCTCCGGCTTTTCCTTCAAACGGGATTTTTAACTGAGCTATCTGCTTCGGTATACTCTCATCAAATGGTATCTTACCTATTATTTGAATGTCGTGCTCTTCACAAAACTCCTCGATTTTTTTCGTAACTTCCATATTTAAATCGAACTTGTTTATAACGACGACTGGTCTTATTTTAAAGTGCTCAGAGAGCTTTATTACCCTTACCATATCGTTAAATCCAGATAGCGTTGGTTCCGTAACTATTAAGCTCAAACTTGCCTCGGCAAGTGAAGCTATTACGGGGCAGCCTATTCCTGCTGCCCCGTCTAGAATTATGAGATCCAGACCATTTTCATTTGCAATTCTTTTAGCAATCTTTTTCACCTCTGTCACAAGCAGTCCGCTGTTTTCTTCTCCCGGATCCAGCAACGCGTACACGAAGTCGCAGAACTCCGTTTTTGATATGTATATCTCTCCCCTCTTTATTTGAACCATTTCGATAGCACCTTCCGGACAGGCTCTATAGCAGAACCCGCAACCCTCGCATCTCATAAGATCTACCTTAAATTCGTGTATCGCGTCGAATCTGCACAGCTCTTGGCAGAGGCCACAGTAACTGCACTTTTCTTCAACTATCCTCGCCTTCTTCATGCCCTTAAAGGGTATTACCTCAATAATCCTCGGTTTCAGAAGTATGTGGAGATTTGGAGCATCCACATCGCAGTCTGCCACAACAGCATTGGACAGCGTTGCGAACATTGCTGTAACAGTTGTCTTTCCGGCACCTCCTTTACCGCTTATAACCGTTATCTGCTTCATAAAACCACCCGATCAGGCGGATAATGCCCTCTCGTATATCTCTTTAAAAATCTCCTCGTACTCGTAAAGCATCTCCCCTTTGGAATACCTCTCCGCTATCCTTTTACTGAACGGTATTTTTCCGATTACTTCGGCATCTATTTTTCCTTCCACGTCAAACGGCAATCCATACTTATTTATAACGACCACGTACTTTATATCGAGCTTTTTCAGGACATCAATTGCTAGCTTTAGATCGTGAAGACTGAAAGGTGTCGGTTCGCATACCAGTATGCATATATCAGAATCCCTGACACTTTCAACCATAGGACACGAATTTCCAGGAGGACAGTCGATTATTGCCTTCCTACCTATCCTCCTCTTCACCTCCTTTATAAGCGGTACGGGTGTTGCCTCACCGACGTTCAGCAATCCGTAAGTTAGCTTTACGTTATCGGTCTCAACTCTAACTATCTTCCCGATAGACCTATCGACTTCCTCAATTGCCTTTTTCGGACAGAAATATCTGCAAGCACCGCAGCTGTGGCACAGCTCCTGGAAAACGTAAGTCTTGTCCTTTAACACGATTATGGCATGGTACTCACATACATCCCTGCATATTCCGCAGAAATCGCACTTCTCTTCATCTATGCGCGGAACCTTTCTGTATACAGTTTCCTCGCTTATCCTACCACCTTTAAAGAATAAGTGATCGTTCGGCTCCTCTACATCAAGATCGAAAAGATCTATTCTGTTAAAATATGCGAGGTTTACTGCAAGGGTTGTCTTTCCAGTTCCACCCTTTCCAGATGCAATGGATATTCTCATGGCATCCTTCTCCATCTACCAAACTTCGGATTGCTTGGAGATTTTATTTGCTCTAGCTCGTTGTTTAAAAATCTCTTGATTGCCTCACTCACCTTCATTCCCGAAGCCCTATAGGCCTTTATTCCAGCGGAGTTAAGAACTGATAAAGCATTGGGCCCTATGCTTCCCGTTAAGACAACTTCTACTCCTTTATCTGCCAGAAACTGAGAAACTGCTATTCCTGCTCCTCCTCCCCTTACGGCAAACTCGTTTTTAACTATCTCTATATTTTTTATTTCACCGTCAACTACCTCAACAATTGTAAAGCTACCTGTTCTTCCAAAAACATCAGATACCTTGTCATCAAGCCCGCCTGTGCTCGTAGAAATTGCAATCTTCATGAATTACCTTGAATACTCAAGATATTTAAAGTTTAGGTTTGCCTAAAGTGATTAAAAGTGTTAAAAACAATTCGATATGATAAGTTGAGATGTTAAAGGCAATTCAGATAATTGCGAGAAATGAAATAGGTGTGCTCAGGGACATAACTGCCGTTATAGCCAAGTACAACGGAAATATAACGTACTCGCAGACTTTTATACTGAAGCATGGAGAGTTCAGGGGAAATGCATTGATATACATAGAGATAGAGGGTGGAGATTTCGAGAAGATATTTGAGGATATAAAGAAGATCGATGCCATTATAGATATCAGGGAGGAGAGACCGTTTGAACATATATACGGGAAAAGAATAATAATACTGGGAGGAGGAGCTCTTGTATCTCAGGTTGCTCTGGGTGCAATAACAGAGGCCGATAGACATAATTTAAGGGGTGAAAAGATAAGCGTTGACACTATGCCAGTTGTAGGCGAGGATGAGCTTGCAGAAGCTGTAAGAGCAGTTTTGAGATTACACAGGGCAGAAATACTAGTTCTGGCAGGAGGATTGATGGGAGGAAAAGTTGCAGAGGAGGTAAAGAAGCTGAGAAGGAGCGGTATACCAGTTATATCTCTAAATATGCTGGGAACCGTTCCGAAGGTTTCGGATCTAGTTGTTAGCGATCCGGTAATGGCCGGAACACTTGCCGTAATGCACATATCCGAAAGAGCAAAGTTCGACATAGATAGGGTTAAGGGAAGGAGAATCTAGGAAAGAAAATCCCTTCTGTTCACATTCTTCTTCCATAAAAATATTATTATTAATATGCTTATAGCTGATATGAATGTTACCTGAGTAGAAGCCGAACCTAGCTGGTTCAAGAAATTCTTCAATCCAAAAATCCCGAATAAAAGTATTAAAATACCTATGAATACGATAATTATTCCTTTTTTTGGTTTTTCCCTTGAAAAATGGTAAATAGTGAATATTATCACAGCTGCTATGAATAACTCTTTGAAAAAAAGACCAAGGACTGCCATGGGAATTACGGCGTAATTTATCGCCCCCTTCAATTCCTCTTTTAGGCTTTCACACCTCAATCCAGAATCCAGTATCAAAATCGTAGGTATTAGAATCGTGAAGATCGATGACAGATCAAAACTATATAGATCGCTTATTTCGAATTCATATCCAAGGATTATGCAGTATACGAAGAAGGATGCCAGAAACAGTTCCCTTTTGTATCTTAGAATGTAAATTAGGGGAGATAGCAGAGGTGTTTTCAGCCCGAGCGCAAGACCGCCTATTACGGCTATCAATGCGCATATCATTCGAGAGCACCTCTTATGACATCTAACAGATCTGAAGGGCCCAGATCTAATGTTGGCACTATCCTGTTGAACCTTCTTATCAGATCCTCCCTCTCAAGATATCTCCTGTAAAGCCAGATCAGCTTTTCCCTGTCTATTTTTGATTCGTCGTAAAAAAGAATGGGATTAGGTGTCAGCAGAAGTATTTTGTATCTGTTCTTTAATTCCGACAGAACCCTCATGAGCTCGCCAGTATGTGCTGTTATATCCGATATGAATATCAGAAAAGCCGATGATGGAAGACTGCTTACAGCCTCTATAAGTCCAGTTGCAAATCCCCTTTTTCTCCTGATAACGGGGAGTATCTTCCTCAAAAACCTCCTGCTGTCATCGGATAACTTAACGCTTATCCTTGGTATCTTGACGCCAAGTATGTCGATGTATATCGGGCTTATCTTGAGAGATCTGGCAATCTTCTCAATCTGATCGGGTGACTTAGATGCATCGATCCTGCGTACAACACCGAAATCGTCGTATATTATCAATCCAACGCCGTAACTCCTCAATACATATGCTAGTTGAAGCGTCAACGTTGTGGCATAATCTATCTTGGAGTTTTTGACACCCTTTCTCATCTCCCTTCCGGCATCTAGAATTATGTAAACGCTGCCCTCAATTTCCCTGAGGAGATCCTTGACTATAAGCTCTCCAAGTCTGGCTGTTGCCTTCCATTCTATTAGCTTTGTATCATCTCCAAGCTGAAATCTTCTGAGCGAATGGAGTTCAAGTGTCTGAAGACCTGTCAAGGCCTTTTTATATGCCCTTGCAAGCCTCAACGATTCCTCAGTCCTTGCATCCTCCCTTATCCTATCCAATGAAGGATATACCTCTATATCAAGCTCCGAATCAACGATTAAATCCAAGTAGTACATCTCCCTCAGATCCATTGCCCTTATCTTAGGCCCTCTGATCTTATACATCCCCCTTGCCGGAATGATGTTGTAAACTATTTCCCTTTCCTCATTTTTATCAAGTATCAGAATAGGCGGTTTCTCGTATTTAAAACCGGGAGGTAGATCCTCTATTACTTCTATCTTCAACTTTTTATCCGTCAGATTTCTCAATTTCAGTTTTGAAACGGTTTTTACACCTTCTACAAGTTTCTTGTCAATCTTTCTATTGGCTTGAACATTGGGAGAAAATTCCGAACGCATATACGCGATGTATAATGTTATCGAAAATGCAATTAATGCAGGGAATACGTTTTGGAGTAGATATCCCTGAGCGAAGAGGAGAAGTATTAGCAGTATGAGCAGATCCTCTCTTTTCATACTTTCACCGCTGAAAACTTCATTTGGGTACCTCTACCTCTTCAACTATCTCCCTAATCAAATCATCTGCCTTGAGACCATCCATCTCATACTCCGCCTTTATCTTTATCCTGTGACTAAATACCGGTACGACAAGTTCTTTTACATCGTCCGGAATAACGTAATCTCTACCTCTCAAAAACGCCAAGGCTTTCGATGCGAAGAGCAAGTGCTCAGA
This sequence comes from uncultured archaeon, assembly GCA_964471215.1. Classification (GTDB taxonomy): domain Archaea; phylum Halobacteriota; class Archaeoglobi; order Archaeoglobales; family Archaeoglobaceae; genus Archaeoglobus_B. The sequence continues at coordinate 14,986 of CAYYFC010000025.1, forward strand.
AGCCCTCGGACTTGCTCCCAGAAGAACTCTTTCATCTGTTCTTGTTCTAAGGGATATCTCGTATATGTAATTCAGGATTTCGTCACTCGCCTTGACTTCCTTAACCTTTTCCATCAGTATGAGAACGATTTCCGGGTCTGTTATCTTTCTCACATTATCAAAATCTCCCCTTTCCTTTCTTTTTAGCAGTAGAAGCTCATCATCCCTGTCAGGATAATCTATCTGGATCTTCATCATGAATCTATCGAGCTGCGCTTCCGGAAGGTTGTAAACCCCCTCATATTCAACAGGATTCATCGTAGCTATTACCAGGAAAGGTCTCGGTAGGTTAAACGTCGTGCCCTCTATAGTCACCTGATACTCCTGCATGGCTTCCAGAAGTGCAGACTGAGTCTTCGGTGTTGCCCTGTTTATTTCATCTGCCAAAACGACGTTTGCAAAGATAGGACCCTTTTTAACCTTGAACTCCGAGACCTTCTGATCGTAAAAAACACTTCCTATTATATCTGCCGGCATAAGGTCGGGTGTTAGCTGTATCCTTGAAAACGATAAACCTATTGCACCTGCAAACGCCTTTGCTATCGTCGTTTTCGCAACTCCCGGAACGCCTACAAGTAAAACGTGACCACCGGAAAGTAATGTAACTGTTAACAATTCTACTACCTTTTCTCTTCCAACTACAGCTCTACTCACCTCTTCTTTCAATTTCTCTAAGAACTCCTTTCCTTCCATACCTATCACCGATCTTTGAACCCGTTTTAATTTCGTTAATTATTCTTTCAAGAGTTTTTATATCTACCCACTCCGGTAACCCCTTGAGCAACTCTTCCTCCCTCCTCGGTATAAGTCTTGATATGGTGTTAAGAATTCTTTTGGCAATTCCGCTTTCGATGAAGACCGCAAGGATTGAGATCATTACGAAGATCTGAAATGCCTTTTCCCTGTCTAATTCCCTGTGAATGTAGACTGTTGCTGTGGTGTAAGGGTTGAAATCCGAGTGATGGACTTCGTCGAAGTAAAAGCGATCTGATTTGATATATCTTATGAGGTTTTCTATGAATACTCTGTTCTCTTCAAACATGTCATTTATCAAAACGCTGGGATCTGAAAGCATTATTATCCTTCCCTGACCGTATCTCAGCTCTGCCAAGATCGGAAAGCTCCTCATACTTCTTCCAACAACGCTCACCTTGCTCGAAAATATTTCACCATCCGCACCTGTTATGACAGAAGGTACGTTTAAAACTAACCTTTTCACACCCGAAGCCAGATCGGGATCTTCTATCCTTATAACTACAGGAAACTCAATTCTTTTGCTGTAAAATATATCTTTCAACCTCTGGTTCGAAAACCTCGCTTTTACATTCAATTTCTCAAGAAGACTATTTGCTTTTCCGAAATCATCAGCTATAAAAATTGTTCCACCCCTTTCAAGGAATTTCTTAACTTCATTTGCCTCCAACGACGAGAAGTCAACATCAGGACCAATTATTATGAGTGCTCCATCCAGATCACCGAGATGTATGGAGTTATATGGGTAAAGAACAGGTATGACCTTCCCCTCCCTTGCTAGACATTTTGCAAACTCCGAACAACCGTTCCATTTTGTGTTGAACATGCTGAACTCGGCAGATGTCTTTATAACAGGAACGGCAACCGGAAGTACTAGGAGAAGAACACATATGAACGCCAGAAAACCGTAGATAATCCTCATACGATCACCTTTAAAACTTCTGCAATCGATCTAAAATACATTTCCTTTTCATCTTTATCAAGTTCTTTACAGCCGTAAACGACTTTTTCATGTACACTTGTTATGAAATCGAGTTTATCTGCGAATATCTCCTTTCTCATCTCGTTCAGGAGTTCCCTTGGAGTTAAACTCCTCTTCAAACCGTATTTATCCACTATTTTATCAAACAGTATCTTATATGCATCGCTTATGCTTTCAGGTAACTCTATCTCAACAGACTTCTCCTTAACTTCTTCCTTCTTTTCTTCTTCTTTGTATTCGGTTTCAACCCTTTGACGGAATACCTTTAAACCCCTTACATGTATTGTTACGGTTATTACCAGTGCCGTTATCAGTATGAGTATGATATAGTAAATGGGATTGCCGAAGTATACTCCGATAAACCTCTGACCTATAACGCTCGGCTTTATCAGCGGTAAACCCTTTCCCACAATTATATCGACGACATTTGACCTTGCGGATCTATGGATTTCATCTCCAGGGAAGTAAACAAATACGCTGTGTTTACCTGATTCGGGGAATTTTATCGTGAAGTTCAATTCGCCCGTCAAATCATTAAAAACATCTAATTCTTTTCCGTCAAGGAAAACGTGGACCGATATGGGTTTTCTAATTCCGTAAAAGCTGCATGTGAAGTTAACGGACTCGTTGACTTCTATCCTTGTTTTATCTGCTCTCAGGTATATGTGAAGGGGAAATCTGGAAAAGAATACGAAGACAGTTGAGCTGGAACTCCTGTAAATTTCGCTTCCAGGGTAGAACGCGTATATCTTTAAATTACCTTCTACACTGTTTGTAACACTAAAATTGAAAAAACCGTTGTTCGATCTTAACTTAAAGGAATCACTATCGTTTATCCTTATAAATAAATCCCCATCCAATGGATTGTTAAAGTAATCTGATAGAAATCCCTTTATTTCTACTCTCTCGTTTAAAAACGCTATGGGTTTTGATACAAGTGTTATGTATGTGGGGATTTTGCTAACGTAAACCTTTACGACGTTTGATCTTAAAAGCGATCCATTGCTAAATCCCTCGGCGTATATAACGTGCTCGCCAAGTTTTTTAAAACTGTAAACCTTGACGTTTACGTCAACATCCTTCAACCTGAACCTTGCATCGTCAATGAATAGACTTATCCCAGTGATGTTTTTCGCATAGACGTATATCGTAACTTCCTGGTAAAGAAACGGTTTCCGATTCGAAACTACAACTACCAAGGATTTCTCCTCAAATCCCGAAATCAGATCTTCATAGTATTCTATTAGATCGTAGACATCTTTTAGCTTCGATCTCATACCGGAAACGTCGAAACGAAGGATAGAGCTCTCGTTCCAGAGCTCTATTCCTTCGATCAAATTTATGGAATTGTTTATTTCGTATGCCGCCAACTTAATGTTTGCGAGTGCTTCTTTAGCTTTAAAATAAGCCGAATAGTTCTCTCTGTTTTTAAGGAGGTACTTGATATTGTTTAAGAATATCATCTGGTTCTGTGAGAGCATTCTGTTACCATTTCCGAGTTTCACAAATGGATCGATTAGAAGCGATACGTTTGTCTTAACACCCATTGCCGAATAAAATCTGTTCTCCTCCTCAATCGTTTTTATCTCATTTAATAAGGAAATCGAGAGGTTTAAGGAGTTCGGATCCTCCTTCAAAAAGTAATCAAGGATTTTCTCGGATTTCTTAATTATTTCCGAAAAGTATGTGTACAGACCCTCATCGCTAGGTTTTGCCTTTGAATAAACCTCATGTCTAATACCGCTGACGGGAAATATCAAAAGCATCATTATGATTAAAACTAAGACTTTTCGCATCTTTCAATCATAGAAGTATGTTGTATTTAAAACTGAGGATGCTGCATATCTTGTTTCCGTTCCAGTTCTCCGCTACATTTGTGAGCTACTCTGCTAAAGAAGCAGAGTTTCTCCCGTTTCACATGCCTTGTGAAACAGTTTAAGTTTTGATAGACGTTCGTAGACATTTGAGAGCGTTAATACCTCTTAAAGCAATAGCATAAGCGGAGGCGGTATGCTTATCAAATCCGAGTCTTTTACCGATTACTTCACCGGCGACACTCGTTTTAGCAGGACTAACCAAGTAAACATAGAAACAATGTTTTAAACCTCTGAGAATCATCCAATTTAAAAGCTTAGACTTTAAAAACCTCGAACACCTCCTTCTACTTTTAGCACTACTACCACTAACGACTCTCTTACCGTTAATTACGAATAAGTCCTCGAAGAAGAGAGTTTTGACGGAGTAACCTTTTGCAATCCTAAACAGCTTATCCACTTCCGAGACTATCTCGTTCCAAGCCCTTCCTCTTGGGTAGCCGTGTTGAACGACTTGCGAGAACCATGCCGTCTTATGACAAACCATTCTACCGTTTTCGTCCAAGATAACCATGTTACACCTGTCGGAGTTAACGTCGAAACCCGCAAACCTAAAACCTTCGACACTTCCAATTTTAGTGTACTTTAAGTATAATTCCACGGGAACAGAAACGTGAATGTAAAAATTACCGCTAAAGATTATTTTAACGGAATACCCGTCCAAGTTTCGTTCAGCCAACATTGCTAACTCTTCAACAATAGGATTAAAGACTCCGAAATCGGCAGTTCCTTCAATCCACCTATTTTTCTCGTCGAAAGGATACTTAACTCTAATTCTGAAAAAGTCGTTCCCTCTTAGAATCTTGACGTTCCTGTTTCCGTGTTTTTCCCATTTACTTCCCCTCGAAATGAGGTAAATTCTTCTTTGCTTCCTGTAAGGTTTCCCATCGTTCACTTTTGCACCCTTTAATATTAATTTAGCGTGCTTAATAGCACTTTCCGCATAAACGTAATCCTTCAGAACTTCGTAAGCACTTTTATGCGCTTCTTTAGATTTAAATCCCTTCCACAAGATATTAGTTGCTCTTCTACAAGCCCAAGTGAACCTACGCATCAACAACAGCAGCTTTTCTTTATCTTTCTCATTTGGAATTAGAATACCCTTAACAGTTACAAATGGGATTACGTCTAAAGCGTTTCTAATCATTTTAAAACACCTCTCGTCGCTCCGGCCAACTCCTTTATTTCCACCACTACTGGCTTACCCCAAAGTTCCTTCAAAACGTCAGAATACTTGCTCTGCACTTCCTCTGGTATGTAAATAATGTATCCCTTCTTCCCGTAACTCGTTAGCCTTCCCACAAATACTACACCCTTCATTATTTATTGTAAGATGGAAAAATTTATAAACTTTTCCATCCTAATTATCTCAAAGGGAATGTGGGAGTGTCGTGGGTGGGAGTCCTAAGGTGATGATGATAAAGGGAGAGGGAACGATGAGCAGAGCGAGATAACCTCTCCATCCTTATCCCGAACCGAGGAAGGGTTACTCCCTACCCCTTGGCATCCCCCAACCCAATGAAGGTGGACGTTCGCTCATCAATGCGGACATCCGCTGAACCCCTTTAAGGCAGACACCTTCACAATGGAGCTCAGGGAGCTCACGACTCTCTCATCCCATCGGACTCATTATCCGATGGGCTACACACAACTTAACTATTCCCCTTAAAGTGGCATCATCAGAAACATTCCTATCTTTAGTAGAGATTCAGAGTATTTAAAACATACCTCCAACAACCTCCCCTTGCATATCTCTGCCTTAAACGTTAGATTACAAAGCTGCAATTAGTTTAATCTAAATTTAAAATTTTTATTTTACTTAATATGATTAAATATTTCTTAATCTACTGTGAAAGGCGAGGTTTTGTAAGCAACGATTTTATAACTTTTGGCACATTTATAGCAAGGAATACACTCCTTCATCCTCATTAGAGGGCTTTCAGGGAGAAGCAAATCTTCACATCCATCTTAGCTCCTCTCTTTCGGACTTAATTTTCTCTTACAAAAAGTCGCTAAGAAAGCGTTAGAGCGGGGATGAATTAGGGGAGGTAGTGGAGCATTAGTCTTATAAAGACTCGCTATGTTATGTTTAATGTCGGGTGGGAAGGTAAAACAAGGGGAAAATATAGCCCTGTTCCGTTCCTTGCGGAAGACGGGTGAATGGTGTGTTGCCCACTCCGCGTATATCCGATGAGGATATACTCAAACTTCCCCTGGATTCCTCGCACTTCAGTGCGGAGAGGAGGTCAAAAAGTTATCATATGTTACAAATGCAACATTATACGTTTCTGTCCCTCTAGGCAAGAGGAAACCGATGAACCGTATCACGATAATATAGAGTGATACGGTTTGAGGAAACGACATTATACTATGAACTACTATAGATGCATTCCAAGTCACCTAAAAAATAAAAATGTTTTAAGGCTAAATTGTCGCTTATACTGCTTCTGTGTAGAAGAATGTTGTTCCACAAGCAGGACACAAAATTTTGTATTTTCTAACGGTTTTAGGAGCTGACGGATCTATGGAACAGGACAGATTACTACTGTTACCACACTTCGGACACTTCGCTCGAACACTACACATTATATCACCGTCCGACTGAAGGATTCAAAATTTCATTTCATGTTGCTCCCCAAATTCCCAACATGTATGGAAACGTTGGGATATATGTGAGAACTCCTGAGACCATCGTGAAGTATGCAATCGGTTTTGTACCTCTACCTAACACCAACAGTACCCAGAAACTAAACCAAAGCACTGCCCAATCGAACCATAAAAATTTCAGAATAGCGAAACCTATTTCCATAGCTGGAGTTAATGCTCCGCTAATCACGGCTGTTATTGCAACAAATAAGCAATACCACCCCAAAGCTCTTTGATCGCTTATTTCTCTGACTATGTTAAAGAATATCCATAGATATGTAAATGAAAACAGTAATCCTTGCGCCCAAGCAATTGCTCCTGGGGCTTTGAGAACAACTAGATTATAGTATGAAGATGTAAAGGTGGCGATACCTGCAAAGAGGTTCATTATTGCAACATCCTTAGCATCGACTTTGTTCAGCAACCATAGCCCATTTAAAATCAATACGAAACCGACATAGAGTAACGCAGCTCCGAGAACTTCTAGACCCATGCTTTCACCTAAATTTTTTAAAAATTAAGTCTTTGTTTTGCGTTTATTACTCTCCCGGGGGTTGTGGTGTTGATCGTGTGACTTTTTCTGACATTTCCTTAGCTTTCTTTGGATCAGTTGCCCATATCTTGTAGAACTCGTATGGACATTCTGCAATTCCATCTTCGGACTCTCCAGCTTCAGCAGTAGCAGTGTATCCTCTGTGTAATAACTTATATAAGTGGTTTTGCGACATCCAGTTCCTTCTAGCGTTTCTTATAGCCGAAATCGACAGCTCGGCGTACTGAACCTCATCTGGGCTTTCACCACATTCTCCGAGTACCCTACCGTCGAAGTCGATTATTGCTGAGTGTCCAAAGTAATAGTACGTCCCATCCCATCCAGCCAAGTTCGCTACAGCCACATAAACATTGTTGCACCAAGCCATAACTCTTGCTACGTCAATTTGCTGTTGCTTGGGGGGATACATGTATCCCTGGCATCTAACAATTAGCTCTGCCCCCTTCATTGCGCAGTCTCTCCAAATTTCTGGGTAATTTCCATCATCACAAATAATTAAGCTTATTTTAAGTCCTTTAGGTCCCTCGGACACGTACGTTTTGTTTCCAGGATACCATGGTTCAATTGGAACCCATGGCATTATTTTTCTGTACTTCTGAACGATTTCACCTTTATCGTTAATTAGGATCAATGTGTTATATGGATTCTTCTTCGGATGCTCCTCGTGTAACTCACCGGTTATTGAGAACACTCCCCAAACCTTGTATTTCTTGCAAGCTTCTGCAAATATGTCCGTTTCCTCTCCAGGAATCGTCGTGGATAACTCCTTCCACTTTACAGGGTTAAATCCCTGTGTGCTATACTCTGGAAATATTATTAAATCTAATCCAGGCAAACCTCTCTTACAACCCTCTATAAAGCTGGCAATTCGTTCGCAGTTTTCTAAAACTTCCTTTTTGCTGTTAACAACTGGAACTCTGTAATTCACAACAGCTACACCTACTGTGTCTTTTGAAGAGCTAATATCTCCGTGCGGCATCTACTATCACCCGATAAGAATTCATTCCGATGTTACTTAAATTTTTCTTTAGACGTTTAACGAATTTATCGCGATTGATGAGGGCAGTTGCTAATTCGACTCTGATATATTAGTACATTTAATGATTTTAAGAGATTTTCTCGTTAATTGAGGGTTATGAAAAGACTTCTTCGGGATTAAAGTTCCTAAATAATAGAAAACAGAAACTGATGGATATGACAAATTTCCAAATCAGAGTAGTTGTATAAATGATATCTATTTCGATAGAAGAGCATCCAATTCAAATTTCTATGAGTATAATTCTAACTAATTTTCTATCCGAAGAATTTGAAAATGGTTAAAAAGTTTTAAAATATACAGTTGATCTGACCTCCTCCCGCTCTAAAGGGCGAGGGTTCCCCATAGGGGAACCACCATCGGATCCGTCTCACGACAGCATCATATGCTTCGGTTTTTGTCATCGGAC
>CAYYFC010000026.1:0-4580 GCA_964471215.1 uncultured archaeon
TTCTACGACGACTTAATGGGGAGATAGTACGCATACCAATCTGTTGAGATTAATCAATCAAGACGTACCATCTCCCCTGTAAAGGCATTCGTGGACTTAGGTGTAGTGAATATCATAACAGCTTGGATTGAAGGAGAAAGACTACTCATCGCTTTCTCAGGTAAACCTCTCTTAGCGGATTGGTGGTACTGGACTCACAAAATCGCTCACGATCAATCAATTGCCAAGAAAGTCAGCGGAGTGGATACAACGAAGAGAATCAGAAAATACTATCGCAAGCGTAAGCTAAGGTTTAGACATGCCGTTAATACTATAGTCTACAGATTCGTTAAACTCTGCTACGAGAAGGATGTAACAGAAATAATAGTTGGAGACGTTAAGGGAATCAGAGAGAATAACAACAAAAGTAGCAAGGTTAATACAATGATTCACAACTTCTGGAGTTTTAGATACATCATCAACCGTTTAATCACTACAGCAGAAAACTTCGGGATTAAAGTTAAATTGGTTAAAGAGGAATACACTTCATCGGTCTGTCCGAGATGCGGTTCAACTAATGTGTATAAGCATAAAAGATTGTTCAAGTTAAACTGTGGTTTAGAAGCTCATAGAGATGTCGTTGGTGTGTTAAATATAGCCCGCCTCTCCGCAAGGACAGGCGGGTTTAACGGGGCTCTGGCAAGCCCCGAGCTACTGAGGATGCATCCCTCGGTAGCTCAAACCTCCCCGTTAGGAATCCTCGCACTTTACAGTAGATGACAAAGTGAGATATTTGGCAATAAGATAAAAATTTAGAGAAAATTTAAAGATTAAATAAAAATTCTAAACCCTATTTAGGTTAGCCTAATTGCCAACTTTGTCATCTACTATTTAGTGCGGGGAGGATGTCAAAGGATCTAATCAGTTGTCTTGTTTCTCGGTATGGGTTAATATCTAAAGAATCCTAATCTCAAGCTTTGTTTCTTTTGAAGATGTTCAATTCTTTTAAGATTTCCTCTACCGTTAAAGCATTTTTGAGTTATATGGAAAATTTATCAGTTTTTGTAGCCATCACGAGTCCTCATGAATAATGGTTAAGTATTTAAAAAATGAGAAGTAAAAATCAACGGGGGAATTTAATGAGCGAAGTACTGTTCATAGGAGAACCAGGGACTGGTAAGAGTCTGATGGCATTAAAATTTGCAAATGAATATAAAAACATAGTATGGATATCGACAACGAGGAGTTCGAGAATGGTCAGAAGATTCATCGGAAGGAATGACGTGTGGATAGTTGATACCCATACTTGGTCACCCATTAGAGCCTCTGCAAGAGATGTTATTATAGGTAATCCACTAAATTTGAACGAGGTTAGTTTGGGAATAGGTAGGGTTTTGGATCGTATAGAGGATAAGTATATAGTCGTTTTGGATTCCATCTCAGGCTTACTCATATATCATAGCGTTCAGAGGGTCTTGCATTTTTTAAGGAATCTGCTGGTTAGAATTGAAGGTGATGGGTGCGGTGGCATGTTTATACTTGTAAAGAATGCGCATGACTTAAATACCGAATTATCGGTAGCGTTCATGTTCTCAAACATAATAGAGCTGAGTATAAGGATAATAAACGAGAAGATAAGGAGATTTATCAGGGTTATAAAATCAGCTGAGTTCATAGAACCCGATTTCTTCGAATTCAAAATAGAAAAGGAGGGAATTGAGATTCCTAAAAACATAGAGGAGTTTATAAAAAGACAGCTCAGATACTGATAGTCGAAAGCTTTTCTTCAAGCCCGGAAAATACGAATTCAACACCAATAGCTGCGAGGAATATTGCCATGACCCTTGCTATTATATCAGACCCGCTTTTTCCCAAAACTCTTATTATCGATTCGCTGTATATATGCGTAAGCCTTACTATGACGTAGATTATGAGTATGGAGACTATCAAGATAGTCTTGGATATCAGATCAAAAGCCTCAGATGTAAGAACTATTGTGGCAGTTATTGCACCTGGTCCAGTGTAAAGTGGAAGTGCTATTGGAAAAACAGCAAGAGAATCAGCATCAATGTGCTTTAACACCCTTCTGGTATATATCTCCTTTCTGGCACCTCCAAAGAGTATGTCCACGGCAATTGCAAATAGAAGAATTCCTCCGGCTATCTTCAATCCATCTATTGATATGTGAAAGAATTCAAGTAGCTTGTTACCTGATACTGCAAATATAAGGAGCAAACTGCAGGCTATAATAGTAGATCTCTTTGAAATCCTGTCTCTCTCCCTGTTGCTTAGTTTTTCGGTAAGCGATATGAAAAAGGGTATGTTGCCGGGTGGATCGATTATCACGAACAGTGTTGTGAACGATGTTATGAAGTAACTTATGTAATCCACAATTTTTAAAGATTTTCTGGATATATCAATCTATCGCAATTTATTTAAATAGTATTTCTCTCTTAAAGTCTATGGCAAGAATGCATGCAAGGAGAAAAGGGAAATCCGGATCAAAAAGGGTTTACAGGGATAAGCCTCCAGAATGGGTTGAGATGAAGTCTGAAGAAGTAGAAAAGCTTGTTGTGGAGTTGTACAAGGAGGGATATGAACCGAGTATGATCGGAATGATTTTAAGAGACAGATACGGAATTCCATCAGTTAAACAGATAACGGGGAAAAAGATAGTAAGAATTCTAAGAGAACACGGAGTTGAAATAGGCATTCCGGAAGATCTAAAAGCATTGATAAAAAAAGCTATAAATTTAAGAAAACATCTGGCGGTTCATAAAAAGGATAAGCATAACAGGAGAGGATTGCAGTTAATTGAGGCAAAAATCTGGAGATTATCAAATTACTATAAAGAAAGGGGAATATTACCAAAGGACTGGAAATACGATCCGGAAAAACTCGAAATAGAACTTTCAAAATAATTTTGTTATTTAAAGAAAAAATTTTAAAGTTTAAGTTATAATAGATTTTATGGTTTTAAAAAAGCTAAGGAGAGAGGCCGAGATAGTCCTGAGACATCTAGAAGTTCTTGAAAAGGTTAAGAAGGATCAGCCGATAGGTATTTTTAAGCTCGCCGAAATTATAAAAATGCCAAAACATAAGGTGAGGTACTCGTTAAGGATTCTGGAGCAGTCAGGAATAATAGAACCAACTCAGCATGGAGCTGTTATAAGAGGAGATGCCGATCTAGAAAGACTGAGAAGAGAGATAAAGGATATAAGAGATCTTATAAAGGAGATTGAAAAGAGAATAGAGGAGATATGCAGATAATAGGTGTCGTTCATCTAAAACCTCTTCCATCATCTCCCGGATACAGCTCTTTTGAGGACGTGTTCAGCTCTGCTTTAAGAGATGCCAGAGCTCTGGCCGATGGAGGTGTTGATGGTATAATAGTCGAAAATTACGGAGACATGCCTTTTTTGAAGGAGGTAGGGAAGGAAGTTGTAGCTTGCATGACCGTTATAGCCTGGGAGATAAAAAAGGAGACTGGTTTGCCCCTGGGAATAAACGTTCTCAGAAACGATGCAATTTCAGCTTTGGCCATTGCAAAAGCTGTTAATGCAGATTTTATAAGAGTAAATCAGATTTCGCATGCATCTCTTGCACCTGAAGGCTTTCTGGAGGGAATGGCGGGAGAAATTTTGAGGTACAGAAGACAGATCGACTGTTCAGCAAAGATATATGCAGATATAAGCGTTAAGCATGCATATCATTTTGTCGATCTGGAGGAGTACTTGAGGAATATCGAGAGATGTCTTGTAGATGCTGTAATAGTTACGGGAAGGGTTACGGGGGAGGAAGTTGACGTTAACACGCTGAGATTCGTTAGAGAGAAATCTAGGCTTCCAGTATTCGTGGGAAGCGGTGTAAATCCGAAAAACATCGAAAAGTATTACGGGCTGTGCGATGGTGTAATAGTGGGTACATACTTCAAGAAGGAGGGAAGGATAGACGTTAAAAGGGTAGAGGAGCTTGTAAGATTAAGAAATAGAATTATAAATTCTTACAAATAGAAAAGCTTTAAATATTAGATCACTAGAGTCAAACTCGTGAACGCAAAGATCGTTGCGATCACAGTAGCTTTGATATTTGTAATTTCAATTGTATCTGCGCTTTTTATTCCAGGAGAAGAAAAAAGAGAGTTTATTAGAATAGATAGGGTTGACATCAGGGTAAAATCTGTGAACGAAAGTCATGTCGATTTTTTATTCATAGTTTACATGTATAGATCGGAAATGGTTAAAAACGCAACTGTTCAGCCCGTATATATGATCTTAAGACAAATGTTCTTCTGAAGGATGTGAAGAAGGAAATAAGGGAAAGTTTTTACGAGTATTCGAACGAAACTTTAAACGTAACTCTTAGAAAGGATAAAGATTACAGGGTTGTTTTTGAGGTAAAGAAAGATGAAAAACCTGTCGATTCAAGAGTAATAAACCTGAGAAATCTCGACACGCTTATACCAAGGAATAAGGAGCTCAGAGTAATTTTAAAAGATGCCGATTTCAGAGTGGTTGGAGTCGACAACAGAACTGTAAGGGTCCAGGTAAGGTTTTATCTTGAATCAATGGACGATTACGAAATCCTCTTCCATGTAAAGG
>CAYYFC010000026.1:4680-22872 GCA_964471215.1 uncultured archaeon
AAGGTAAAAAGCGGTGCAACAACGCTTGTTTACTGCAACATAACAGTCCCTAGGGATTACAACTACCTGATAAAGCTTGAGGCCTGGAGAAAGGGATCCTTGCTGAAGACTTGGAAGAGCTGCTTGAATCTGGCACCGAAAAAGAGAATTCCAAAAGAAGAGGTAGAGGAGGAGGTTAAGTTCAGGGTTGAGGAATTTGTGAAGACCCCCATACCCCTACCGACGCCGACACCTTTACCCTATCGCGCTAAGGAGGGAAAGATTCCGATGGCACCTGGATTTGAAGCCTTACTCCTGATAATTGCATTGGGGGGTGTTGTCTTTTGTTTGAGGAGAAGACGATGAGGAAAATACTAGTCATAATAGTCTTGGTTGTGTTGGTTGTCTCAATCTTCGGACTTTACATGGCATTAAACTCGATAATCGATATATGGTTGGGGTACAAGTACTCACCGATATACAAAGCCCTGCTAAGTCTGGCCGTATTGATAATTGCCGTATATGTATTAACGAAGCTGATCAGATATGAGCGAGACAAGGTTAAAGATATTGAGGGCTCTGAAAGAAAGGAATAAAACCCTTTCAGAACTTTCAAGAGAGCTTGGATTATCGAAACCATCGATATATAGGCATCTCATAATCTTAAAGTCCCAGGGACTCGTCAGAAGGATAAAAAACGGAAACAAGTTCATATACTATGCTCTAACTAAAAGTGGTGAAAAGCTTATTGATTTGATAATTTCCATGTCGATCTCATACGTTTTCGCATACTTGCTCGCGATGAATGCATCGAGAGAGATTCAGAAGGAAGCTGGGGGTTATACCGAGACCTGCTACGTATCATATTTACAAGTACTGCGACTTTCTACCCGCGTTTGCACTTGCATTTGTACTGTTACTGATTATATCCTTTTTCACGATCAGGTTGATAAGGTTAAAAATGAACTCATAGTGTTTTCAGATCTTCTATGAAATCTTTAATAACAGCTTTTACCCTGTCAGGTTCGCTTGCAGAAATCCATTCCAGTCTAACTCTTCTCGGATTTATTCCAAGCTCTTCCAGTACCTTTCTTATCATCCTGTATCTCCTAAGAGCTATCATGTTCCCGTGTATGTAGTGACAATCGCCGGGATGGCATCCGGCGATCAGAACACCGTCTGCACCGTTTTTTAGCGCGTTCACGACAAATTCCGGCTGAACCCTGCCCGAGCACATTACCCTTACTATTAATATGTCAGACGGGTATTCTAGCCTCATAGTTCCTGCAAGATCTGCAGCCATATACGCACACCAGTTACAGAAGAACCCAACGATCTTCATCTCAACAACCCCTCAATCTCAGCTATTATCTGTTCGTATTCAAACAACCTCTGACCTATCGCACTCGAAGGACAGCTTGATGCGCATATACCGCAACCCCTGCACATAACCTCATCTATCCTCGCTCTCATCTTTCCATCCAGTTCCACCATCTTTATAGCACCGAACGGGCAGACTGATACGCATATACCGCATCCAGAGCACTTCTCCTCAATTACGTAAGCTGTGTTGGGTTCAAGCTCGACAAATCCCCTTCTTATCATAGCCAGCGCCTGCCCAGCTGCAGATTCTGCCTGAGCAACAGAATCCTGAATATCCTTAGGTCCCTGTGCGCATCCGCATACAAAAATTCCGGACATAGATGTGGATGTTGGTGCAAGCTTCGGATGAAGCTCCTTAAAGAATCCATCTTCTCCAATCGGAATCTTCAGCATCCTTGCAAGCTCGAGTGCACCATCCGAAGGTTCTAGGGCAACCGATAACACGACCATATCCACCGGAATCCTTCTAATCTTTCCCATTAACGTGTCTTCTACTACTACTATAACCCTTCCCTTCTCAATCTCCCTCTTCTCTTCTTCATTTACAGGGATGTCTGTTATTTCAGCAACTTTACCCCTTATAAGATTTGATTCCTCTATCACCCTTCTGTAGAATTCCTCATAACCCTTTCCAAAAGCCCTTATGTCTATGTAGAAATTATATATTTCTGCGTCTGTCCTTTCCTTTATCAGATGGGCTAGCTTTAATGAATACATGCAGCATACCCTTGAACAGTATCTGTTAAATCTTTCATCCCTGGAACCGACGCAGTGTACTATCGCTATCCTTTCCGGTTTCTTACCGTTCACAACTATTTCTCCTCCTGTTGGGCCTGTCGAGTTGAGCATTCTTTCAACCTGCAACGAAGTGAAGACGTTTTTAAATCTGCCGTAGCCGTATTCAGGTATCCTGGAAGGGTCGAATGGCTTGAATCCTGTCGCAACGATGATAGCACCAACTTCAACCTCTATAATCTCCTCCTTCTGATTGAAGTCTATAGCATTTACCTCACACACCTCTTCGCAGTAAAGCGGACATTTACCTGTCTTGAAGTACAGACAGTACTCTGGATCTATTATCGGAACCTGAGGTATCGCCTGTGGGAAGGGAATGTATATGGGCTTTCTGTATCCTATTCCCTCGTCAAATTCTGAAGGAATTATCGGGTCGTAAAGACAGTTTTCTATGCAGAGCAAGCACCCTGTACATACGTCTTCCTTGATATATCTAGGTTTTCTTTTAATCTTCACCTTAAAGTTTCCAACGTAACCGCTTACATCTATCACTTCGGAATTCGTAAATAGTTTTATGTTTGGATTGTCCTTGACGGCTGTCATTTTCGGTGTCAGAATGCACGCAGCACAGTCTAAGGTTGGAAATGTCTTATCGAATTTCGCCATGTTTCCTCCGATTGACGGCTGCCTCTCAACTAGATAAACCTCTATCCCTGATTCTGCTAGGAGAAGGGATGCTGATATACCAGCTATACCTCCCCCTATGACAAGAACCCTTGGAATAACGTCAACTCTTTTTACCTCGATCTCTCTATGGAGTTTAACCCTGTTTATCGCGGCCTTTATTAAGTCCAGTGCCTTCTTAGTGGCATCTCTGTGAACCCACGAGCACTGTTCTCTTATGTTCACTATCTGTAGAAGGAAGGGGTTGAGTCCGGCGTCTTTTAAAACCTTTCTAAACGTCTTCTCATGAAGGTTTGGTGAGCATGCAGCTATTATTATTCTGTCAAGTCCCAGCTCCTCTATGTCCCTCTTTATCAACTCTTGTCCAGGATCTGAGCACATGAACTTGTAATCCTTTACAACTGCAACACTCTCTATACCCCTTATCGATTCGACCAGCTCCTTTATATTTACCGTTCCCGCTATGTTAAATCCGCAATGACACACGTAAACACCTATCTTCATTCATTCACCTCCAAAGACTCGGCGATTAATTCTATCAAATCAACAACTTTTAAATCCAAACCGCAAGCCTTAACGGCATCCAAAAACATTACATAATCCTTCGGACAGGCAACAACCAGTATGTCCGCAACCTCTGAGGCCTCCTTAACCCTTATATACGACGGTTTCTCCTTTCTCTCCTCCATCTTCCATATACCGCCGCCACCGGCACCGCAGCAGAGGGAGTTTTCCCTGTTCCTCTTCATCTCAACAAGTTCAACGCCTAGGAGTTTTAATATCTTTCTTGGCATCTCATATTCCTTGTTATACCTACCCAGATAACAGGGATCGTGGTAGGTGACCCTATAGTTTAACTTTTTAATCTTTGCGTTCTTTAAAAGATCGTAAATAACTTGGGTATAGTGATAAACCTCAAATTCCCTACCAAAAAACCTGTACTCCTTTAGAGCATGATATGTATGAGGATCCGTCGTAATTATCTTATTAAACTTTGCCTTTTCCAAGGATTTTATGTTTTTTTCAGCTATCAATTCAAATAAACCTTCTTCTCCAACTCTTCTCAAATCATTTCCAGCATTTCTTTCATCTGGTAGCAATCCAAAATCCAAACCGAGTTTTTTAAAAACTTTAAAAGCCAATCTCGAAATCCTCTGAATTTCGGGATGGTAACATGCATAGTCTCCTACATACCATAGATATTCCGCAAAATCCTTTCTTACGTCCTTAAATCCTAGATCCTTGGCCCAGGAGAATCTAAGCCTCGACGGTCTTCCAAACGAATTTCCGTATCTGTTTATATTTATCAAAGCCCTCTGAATACCTTCGTCGACAATACCCTCGCTTAAAATCTTTCTTCTGAGCTGGATTATTATCCTATAGTGTTCGTTGTACGAAGGACAAACCTCCGTACATGCCAGGCATAGATAACAGTCCCATATGACTTTCTTATCCAAGTAATCGAATATTTTACCTTTCTTAAATGCAAGGCTTCTCATGGCCTTAAATATTATCCTTCTAGGTGATAACTCCGATCCCGTTTTTAGAGCTGGACATACCCTATCGCATCTACCACAGTTTGCGCAGGAAAATGCATTGAATACCTCCCTCCAGTGGAATTCATCCAATCTTTCGGATCCCTCGTATCTGCCATCCTTTTCGAGCAGTCTGTCGAATTCGGTGAATAAAACGGATAGAGGTGCGAAGAATATGTGCATGTGCTTTGAATAGAAAACGAAGACCATGAAGAAAAGTAAAAGCATTGTATGCGCCCACCATAATGCTTCGTTATCTGCTTTAAATCCTATCGGAGACTTCGACATTAATATGCTCAATACAACAACGGATGTTATCAGTATAAGCGTAATCCATGCATCTAAAGTGTTTTCCAAATACTCAACACCTTTAATCCTTCTGAAGAACGCTATTGCAACTCCAATTAAAACCATAATACCGAATAGATCTCTTATAAGATGAAAACCGGGTGTTTCTAGGATTTCTATTGAGTATCCGAAACTTACGAGGAGTGGATCGTTTATGTATGATATAAGGTAAATAATAAATCCCCAGAATATGAACGAATGAAAAACAGCACCGCTTTTCAAATGCTTCTTCTGGGTTATGTTATGAATGAAGAATACAAGAATCCTCTTTGGCAATCCGTTTAGCCTGTCACTGAATTTACCTCTGCAAGTTCTGAGTATCTTATAAGCTGTATAGAGTCTGTATAATACAAACGATATGGCAATAGCTAGCAATACTTGAAAAATCATGATCTCAACCTTTCCAAAAGCAGTGGAACTATTTCTTCGACATCTCCTACAACCCCGTATCTCGAAATCCTGAATATGGGTGCGTTTTTATCCTTGTTTATCGCGATAACGTTTTTAGCCTTTACACCCTCAATGTGCTCCATTGCACCGCTTATTCCAAGCGCGAGATATAGCTTCGGAGATATCGTTTTTCCACTTCTACCGACTTGTCTGCTCCTTGGTAACAGTCCCTGATCTATAACTGGTCTCGATGCACCCACAACACCGTTTAAGATCTTTGCGAGTTCTTCAGCAACGTCTATTATGTTCTGAGCCCCCCTACCAACACCGACAACAATCTCGGCCTTTGATATGTCAACGTCCTCAACTTCCGGTCTTATGATCTCAACGAGTTCTATGTCAACTTTCACTCCCAGTTCGTCGAGCGATAACCTCTCGACTTTCACCTCCTTTTCGACCCTTAAAGGCTCGAAACTACCCCTGTTTATGAGTAGTATCCCCCTATCAAGCTTCGATTCTATGAAAACCTTTCCACCGTATGAAATCGATTTTACGGAGTCGTTGAAATCGTAACAGGATATTATGCAAGGCTGACCTCCGATCAGATCCATTCCTATAGAAGTGTTACCTATTAGAATTATCCTTGGACTGTACTTGTCTATTATCTTTTCTAAAACGTATCTGTGCAGAGCAAAATTTTTCAGCCTCTCGTCCTCGACATAAATTATTCTATCACTCGCTCCTAGATACTTCAAATCAACGTTGTACCCCATTACAACTGTAACGACCTCTTCCTCTGTATGATCGGCAATTTCCCTTGCCTTTCTTAAAATCTCATAGGTTATATCCGATATTACACCGTTTAAAACCTCAGCATATACCATTATCATGTTATCATCTCCCTTAATATCTTCGCAAGCTTTTCAGCAATCTCATCCGCAGTACCTTCGATAAACTCAACCTTAGGCTCTGGAGGTTCTTTAAACGTAACATCCAACTCCTCTTCCTCAATACTCAAATCTATCTCCTTGATTTCATGACTCTTCATGACCTCTCTAAGCCTGCTAAATGGAATGTACCTTGGAGGTCTTTCAGATGTTATTATTCCGAGAACGGCAGGTTTTTTTAGCCTTAAAACACCTATAAGACCACCTTCAAGCTCTTTTTTAACTATTAGATCTTCTCCATCGATTTCGACACCTATAACGCTTCCTATATATGGTATTTTTAACTCATGAGCTATTAACGATGAAAGCAGACCGTAATACTCGTCTATAGCAATCGTTCCAGTTAAAATCAGATCGTATTTCTTCAAAATATCGGATAAAGCCCTTGCTATTTTGTAACTCGTTGTCTTCGGAATCATTATCTTATAAGCCCTATCCACACCTCTTGCGATAGCTGTGAAAAGTGCATCATCTATTTCGGAATACGCTTCTTCGTTTGCCAACCCGATTACATCCACATCAAATCCGTATCTTTCCTTTAAAATCACGGCCTGCTCAACTGCGTATTCGTCCATCTCGTTTGCCATATATCTATAAGGCAGTACTTCCCTTTCGGATATCTCCAATCCTTCAACGAGATCGGGAACTGCTCTAACTATAACCCCTATCATTTCAAAGCCTCCATCATAAGTTCTGAAATATCCATAACCCTTAAATCCAATCCCAAAACCTTTACGGCATCCTCAAACATTGGAATATCCAGTATGCACGCAGTAACCAATACGTCCGCATTTGTCTCATAGGCCTCCTTGACCCTTCTCTCGGCAAGTCTCTCCTTAACCCTTGTCCTTATAATGCTGTCAAGCCATATACCCCCACCGCCACCACCGCAGCACAGGGAATTCTCCCTGTTCCTCTTCATCTCAACGAACTTTATTCCCGGTATCGAATTTATTATTATCCTGCATGAATCGAAATCACCGTTTCTTCTGCCCAGATAACACGGATCGTGATATGTTACGGTATAATCGAGTTCTGAGAATTCAAATTTGTCTATGTTGTCTGCGAAAAATTGAGAGTGATGGAGTACTTCGGTGTAAAATCCGAATTTTGGATATTCGTTCTTTAGAGCGTTAAACACATGTGCATCGATTGTGACTATTCTGTTAAATTTGAACTTCGACATGTGCTTTATGTTCTTTAAGGCCAAATCCTCAAAAAGACCAAATTCTCCCAGAAGTCTGCAGTGATCCCCAATACATCTTTCGTTTTTCATAACGGCAAACTCAACGCCTAAAATCTTAAAAAGCTTCACGACTGTCTTTGTAACCTCCCTACATCTGCTGTGATACGATCCGTAGCAGCCAGGAATGAACAGTACATCAGTCTCCTTTACATCTTCTATGAAATCTATTCTAAAATCCAACTCATTTGCCCATTCCATCCTCTTTCTCAACGGAAGACCGAACGGATTCCCATATCTCATTATATTCGTCAGAGCTCTTGCGAGTTCTTCCGGCGTTTCCTTTATTAATGCCTTTTCCCTTATCCTCGGAAGTACCTCATCCGTAATCTTAATACCGCTCGGACATCTGAATGTACACAGAT
The DNA here is from genome assembly GCA_964471215.1 of uncultured archaeon. Lineage (GTDB taxonomy): Archaea > Halobacteriota > Archaeoglobi > Archaeoglobales > Archaeoglobaceae > Archaeoglobus_B. The sequence goes on from CAYYFC010000026.1 coordinate 12,290, forward strand.
AACACGATGAGCAGAACCATATCGTATCTGTTATAGCCTCTTCGAACTCATTTAACCTGAAAAGCATTACGAGTTTCCTGGGTGTAAAGTCCAAAACCTCACCGTAAGGACAAGAACCACTGCAAACGCCGCATTGAATACACTGAACGACCATCAATTGCTATGATTAATCATTGAAATTTAAAATTTTCTATTTGTCGAATCGATTCATTTAGAAATAATCTAAAACATTTTTGATTTGATAGAATGCTTTTTTTACAGCAAAAAACATAATATATGACCATTAGGATATATACAATACCTTTGGATAATTCTGAAGATTATTGAAGAGTATTTGGTTTTTATAAGCCATTATAATTTTATTACCGACATTTATCGAATTAAAAATTCGTCAAACGTCTAATCCGTATCTTTCGGCGTTTTCATCTGCGATCTTCTGGATCTCCTTTATTATCCTCAATCCTTCTGGATGTCTGAAGAGGTGCCTAAATCTCCTCTGAACTTTTAGGTATTCTTCAACCGGTTTTCTCTTCTTTATTTTCTTAACCCTTACAAGTACGCCGTATTCAAATTCCACTATCGGAAAAAGTGCCGTTTCATACGCCAATCTCGCAACCTTTATCGTATCGTTGCTGTCGAATCCCCATCCCGTAACGCAGGGACAGTGAATATGTATGTATTTGGATCCCTCGAACTCCACCGCTCTCTTTGCCTTCCTCCTTATATCCCTTGGAAATGCAACAGATGCTGAAGCGACGTAAGGTGTTCCATGAGCAAGTGCAAAAGCAATCATATCTTTCCTTCTTAAGGTTTTTCCGGGAAGAATTCTTCCTGCAGGTGTTGTAGTAGTTGATGCACCAAGCGGTGTCTGCGAACTCTGCTGATTTCCCGTGTTCTGATATGCCTCGTTATCTAGGCATATGTATAGTACGTTGTCGTTTCTGTGAAGCATAGATGACAGATAACCGACTCCTATATCCGATGTAGCACCATCTCCCGCAAATACGACTACGTGACCCTCATCCTCCCTTCCCAATACCTTTAGAGCATTTGCAATTCCAGATGCAACTGCGGGTGCATTTTCGAAAAGTGAATGTATATACGGAACCCCCCATGCACTCCTTCCATACTGGGAGCTTATGATCTCCAAACAACCGGTTGGATTTACAACAAAGCATCTACCATCCAAAGCCTCAAGTACGTTTCTAACGGCAATCGGAAGGGCACATCCGGGACAGGCACCATGTCCTTTAGCAAAAAACATCAGTATATCACCTCTTCAAACTCCTTAAGACCTTCAAAATAGTACCCGGGCTTTATCTTCCTGTCCAGAACTTTTTCAACACATCTCACGATTAAATCCTTTGGAACATCTCTCCCACCGAGTCCGACTATAAACGAGTAGATGTCTGGGGAGCAGCCATAAAGTGCGTTTTTTACATCTATCGTTATAATGCCCTCGTATCCAACCGATATAGCCCTGTCGAATATTATCACGTTTTCGCAGTCGCCGAGTATTCTCCTTATCTCATCGTAGGGGAATGGTCTGAACGCCCTTATCTTTAAATAGCCAAGATTCAGCTCCTCGGCAACATCCTTAACTATTTCAACAAGAGATCCCATTGATATCAGTACAGTTTTCCCCTCCTTATATTCCACAAGACCTCCCCAATCCCGTCTTATTTCTGCCCATTCCTTGAATACATCTTCCATGATCTTCTTGGCCTTTAGCATGTCATTATGCATCCTGTACCTGAATTCCATGTAACAGTCTGGTGGAGCAAATGAACCGAATGTCAGAGGATTCTTCGTTGTGAGTTTTATAGGCGGGTCGTATTCCGGTAAAAAGCTGTCCACAAATTCCTGATCAAGCAGATCTATAGGTTCATATGCATGTGTTAGCTTAAATCCATCCATACATATCATGAAGGGGAACATGACCTTTTCAGCTATCTTATAAGCTTGCGGTATTAGCTCGTGAACCTCCTGATTGTTTTCGACGTACATCTGAATAATCCCCGCATCCCTTAACAGAAGACTGTCCTGCAGATCATTCCAAATGCTCAGCGGTGCTGACAATGCCCTGTTTGTATTTACGATTAATATCGGCAACCTCATACCGGCTGCGTTTAGAAGAACTTCTGCCATCAGTATCAATCCCTGGGAACACGTTGCTGTAAAAGTTCTTGCACCGGTTGCCGATGCCCCGACGAGTATCGACGCCGCTTCAAACTCCGATTCCGCAGTTATATAAGAGCATCTTTCAAGTTCTCCGTTTGCGTACATCTCAGCAAGATTTTCGACTATTTCAGTCTGTGGCGTAATAGGATATGCACAGATTACGTCGGGTTTACAGAGTTTTACTGCATACGCAACCGCGTAGAAACCCCTAACAACCTTAATCATTCGATCACCTTCTCAACCATCGATATCGCTTCGGCAGGACAAACGTAGTTGCAAATACCACAGCCCTTACAGTAATCGTAATCTACCCTCGCAACCTTTTTTATATCAATCCTAACGAGTTCAATACATCCTTCGGGGCAGTACATGCTGCATTCTCCACATCCTATGCATTTATCCTCATCAACATTCGGTATTATCGTTGCCCAGTCTCCTGTTTTAAATTTCAGTGATTCAAGAGGTCTTGATACTGCTCCCAGGCTTATCCTCATACTTCATCACCTCTCTATATGCTCTTTCAACGACCTCAACATTCTTTTGAGCTATTTCTTCCCCTTTCTTCTCAAACCATTCAAACACGACATCCTTCAATGTTTCGAGCTTTATGATTTTTGTAAACCCAGCAAATGCACCGACCATTGCCGTGTTTGTTATAGGCTTTCCAAGCACCTCCATTGCGATCTTTGTCGCGTTAAGCGATATTACATTTTCAATCCCTATTTTCTCCTTCGCCTTTTTTAAATCCGGGTAATTAACTATCATAAATCTCTTTAACCCGCTTTTGACGTATTCAAATTCAATGAGACTTGGATCCAGAACGACTACGTAATCGGGTTTGTATATCTCATCCCTAATGGTTATCCTCTTATCAGAAATCCTCAGATAAGATACTACGGGGCTACCTCTCTTTTCAGCTCCAAACATGGGGAATGAAAGTGTCCAGTAACCCTCTCTGTGCCCGGCAACGGCTAGGATGTCCGCAGCTGTTACCACTCCCTGCCCACCTCTTCCATGAAATCTAACCTCGATTAATTCGAATCCCCCCTTTTGAGTGGTTGCCCGTGCTTTATACCACAGAAACTAAGCACGGGCTTTCCCTTAGTGCTTCATGAATCAGCACTTCATCGGGAGCTAAATCGGCTGGCACCAATAGCCAGCCTTACATGTAACGCCGTCATCACCCTTGCGGGCTGATGGCTCCTAAACTAAATCAAATTAAGGTATTTAAAACTTTGTGTTCCCATAGCTCCTTAAATATATCTAATTCTAATCTGTGAATAGTCTCTTAATCTTTCTCTAGAATGTTTATTTAAGTTTTGTCATTATCTATCATTATTTATCATCGATTCGACATATGTTGTATCGGGCATGCGGTACAATTGCAGACTCGATTACAAGCGGGCGGGCGCGCCTCAGGTCGACTCACCTTACGGGAATCTACTCGGTATAACTCCTCCTCCCCGAACCCCCGAAAGCGCCGGGCGTCCGGAGTTAGCCTGCTCCCTTCCGGGCCTGGGCTGGTCCCTCCGGCAAACGCAGCGGATTATCCCTCCGGATAATCCAGCTGCGACCGCCGACCCTTCGGGACGGGGATTCTACAGAGTTATACCGAGTAGTCTTTCCCGCTCGGTGAGCCTTCCCTCGGCTTCGGCCCCCGCATATCGACGGTTTCGGGTTACAGGGGACGCCGAGCCCCCCGGCCTAGCCCGCCCAAGTTAGCTTCTACGCAAGAGTATTAAAGCTTTTTTGATGTAGACTTATCATGAAGTGTGAACTATGCAATGGAGAGGCTAGCGGGATATGCCCGAGGTGTTACAGATACGTCTGCAGTAACTGTATAGATCCGATAACAATGCTCTGCAAGGATTGTCAGTCCTTTAAAAGAGAACAGGAAAGGGATTACATAAGGCTGATGGATAGCATAGAGAAGAAGTTAGAATTCATAGAGAATTCTATAGAAAAATGCTTTAAATGTCCAATTTTGAAGGATGAAATAATGAGAAACATCAGAATCGTCAAAGAGCTTGAAATGACAGCAAAACTCGATGGATTCGAAGAACTCTACAACAGAATCTTAGATTTAAAGGAAAGAGTTCAAAACATCGGTATAAGATTTCTAGTTAGACTTAAAATGACGGGAGACTAGTACTTTTATGCTTGAGAGGATCTTGAGGGATAAAAGAAGCGGTCAGACAAAGATCATGAGAGATACTATTGAATTGCTAAAAAATATAAATGATGCTGATAAAAGGATTGAGATATGCGAAATTATACGCAGTGCACATAAGGCCATAGCAGGGCTGAGATGGATTTTAAAGATGTTGAAGGATGGAAAGGATCCCAATAAAATAGAGATGGAGATGGAAAAGGCTGATGAAATCTGCGTTGAAAGGCTTAGAGATCTAGTTAGGGATGGGGTTGTTTTAACGATAAGCAGGAGCCATACACTTGAAAGAGGTCTGACCTCGGCTAAACACGTCATAGTCTTGGAATCTTCTCCGGAAAAGGAGGGGATAGATCTGATGAGATATTTAAAGGGCAGGGGTATAAGTTCATCGGTTTTCCCCGATTGCGCAATGGCATATGCCGTTAAATTATGCGATATTGTTGTAGTTGGTGCGGATTGTGTTTTAAAGGATGGTTTTATAAATAAAACCGGTACGTTACCGTTCACCTGAACCGTATCTTCATCTATCAAACTATATCAAACTGTATCGGACACGGTTAGGCTCATCACGGCGACGCTTCGACCCCCCTCACTACAGCCCATTATGGACTGCGGGTCTCGGGAATCGAAGCCAACCGATGTTATACATAACAGTAAAGGTTTATAAGTTTTTAGGGGATATATATCCCTTTGGAGAGGTATGATGTCCTTGCCAGAGTATCTCACGGTTAGCTTGCCATTTACTGTTAAGGGTGGGAATGCTAAGCTGGTTTGGTGGACTGCATGGCTCTCTTAATTGTGTGCTCATAGGCTACTAGGTGATGTGAAGAGCAATGATGTACTTATTGATTTGTCACAAGCTAGTTTCCTTAAGTATGCTCGTAGGAGGTGTTATGATATTCTACCCAATCGTAGATACATGTGAAGGATATAGGGCTTAATCAGTGGCTTCTATTTCAAAGCGAAGCAGAGAAGGAGAAGAAGGGAAACCTAAACATAAGGCTGACATCAAGTGACAAAGCAGAAATCTTAGTAATCAACCATAAGAGAGAAACGGAGAGGATAGTAATAGACCTTAGAACGCCAAAAGGATACAGGAAAATACTAGAAACACTCACAGAGAAAGCATTGAATAGGGAGATGGGTTATCCTGCAAGGATAGCAGTTAAAGAATACAATTTCTATCCAAACAACCTACATCTTTATTGTAGTCTGCAGGTAATGGTGCCCTATAACCTATACTTGGAGACTATGAGGAAATACAATAAACCTCTTGGAAACTATGTTGCTGGCATAGATGTTAATATTGATAGATTGAACCTAGTTATAGTGGATAAGTATGGCGAATTAAGGGATATGAGAACCTTCTGGTTTAGGGAGATAACTAGTCGTGGATACAAGAGAAAACCTGCATGGACAAAAATACATCAGGTAATACACGACATGCTAAGCTATGCCTATCATCACGGCGTATCACATACAGCACTAGAGAATCCAGAAATTATAGGTTACCTAAGATACTACTGGATAAGAAACGGTGACAGGGGAACAAAGAACTACAACTTTAGGATGTCCATTTTCAGAAACAAGATAATAGAAGTAATAACCTATAAGGCACCATTCTACTCAATCAATGTAAAGTACGTGAATCCTAGAGGCATCACAAGCTCTAGAGAGCACAGCGAAGTTATGAAGAAATACGGCTTAGATAGACATACTGCTTCAGCTTACCTCATAGCGTTGAAAGGCATAGAAAGACATACTTTGATACAGGAAGCTATAACTTAAAGATTCTGCCTTGCAATAACTTCGAAGTATTTCTTAAAAGATTTCTATGTTGTAGCGCAATCTTATAAATTTTCGGACGAGGAATTCAGGGAATCACTGGATTTTGTTTTTAGGGACGAAATGCTATTCGAATTCGTGCCTTTAGAATTTGTTAAGGAAATTATAACAAATTCGTAAATTTTTTCTTTTTTCGGGCTATTAATACTACATGGAATTTACAATAGTCAGCGTCGGAAATGAGATATTGAGCGGTGATATATCGAATACAAACGCGACTTATATAGCAAGAAGACTCACGCAGAAGGGTCATAGGGTTATAAGAATTATTACGGTACCGGATTCAATTGACGACATAGCAGAGGAAGTTCTGAGGGCAAAGAAAATGGCGGATTTTGTCCTTGTCACAGGCGGTCTCGGAGCAACTCATGACGACGTCACAACTGATGGAATTGCAAAAGCCCTTGACCTTGAACTAGTTCTGTACGAGGATGTTTTTGAAAAGCTTAAGAAGAGATTTCCAAAAACGAATGAAAATGCATTGAGAAAGGTCTGCACATTCCCCAAGAATTCTGAAGTTATTGAAAACGAGGTTGGCATAGCTCCTGGTTATATAATCGATAACATAGCAGTAATGCCGGGAGTTCCTGCTGAGATGGAGGACGTTTTTGAAAAAATACTTCCCAGATTCGGTGAAAGCGAATTCTATGAAGAAACCCTTAGTATTGATGGTTATGAGAGTCAAATACTTAAGGAGCTCAACAGGGTAGTGGAGGAATTCAGAGATGTTCAGATTGGCTCTTATCCGAAGATGGAGGGATATGTAATAATTAAGTTCTCCGGAAGGAATAGAGATAGAGTTAGAAGTGCTAAAAAGAGATTAAAGGAGTTATTGGGTTTAAAATGAAGCCATTTGTATTTATAAACGTTGCTTCAAGTGCCGATGGAAAGATAAGTAATGACAGCAGGGAAAGGGTTAGAATTTCGTGTGATGAGGATTTGAAGAGAGTTGACATGCTGAGAGCCGAAAGCGATGCAATAATGGTTGGAATAGGTACAGTTTTGTCAGATAATCCGAGATTAACTATAAAGGATGAAAGACTGAAGGAGATGAGGATCAGAAGGGGTTTGAGCAAAAATCCGATAAGAGTTGTCGTCGACAGCAGATGCAGAATTCCTCTGGACGCAAGGATTCTGGACGAAGAGGCAAAAACAATAGTTGCTGTTTCTGGTATTGCCGATAAAGAAAGAATCAAGATTTTAAGGGATAAAGGAGTTGAAGTGGTTGTATTCGGTGAGGATAAAGTGGATTTAAAGGCTCTGATGCGATATCTATATGAGATAGGTGTTAGAAAGCTGATGGTTGAGGGAGGGGCAACATTAAACTACAGCTTGCTTAAAGAAGGACTGGTTGATGAAATATACATATATTACGGGAATATGATAATAGCGGGTAGGAATTCTCCAACTGTTGTAGATGGTTTCTCATTTAGAACACCTATTAAACTCGAGTTAATAGATCTGAGGAGAATTGGAGATGGAATACTTGTTAGATGGAAAATACGTCAAAAAAGCCTTTAAGGGCAAAAATTTCGAAAAGGTTATCAATTGTCAGACATCACATGTAATATGACCAGCCATGTCGTATATGTTGTAGGTCATAAAAAACCCGATACGGACTCCATATGTTCTGCAATAGTTTTCGCATATCTATGGAATAAATGGAAAGAGACAGGAAAGATGAGCGATGTCATGAAAATAGATGTAGAGGCAGTACCGGCAAGACAGGGCGACATAAATCCCGAGACTGAATTCGTACTCAAAAAATTCGGATTTGAGCCACCGGAATTGATTACGGATGCGGAGGGAAAGAAGGTAATACTTGTAGATCATAGCGAGAAACCTCAGACACTTGACAACATCGATAAGGCAGAGGTTTTGGCAATAATAGATCATCATAAGATTGGAGATGTAACGACTCCGAACCCGATAATGTTTATAAACCTTCCTGTGGGTTGTACAGCCACCGTACTGAAACTACTCTTCGACTACACGGGAATTGAGATTCCTAAGGAAATGGCCGGTCTCATGCTCTCGTCAATCCTAAGCGATACGGTCATATTCAAGTCTGCAACAACGACCGAACTCGATAAAAAGGTTGCAGAAGATCTCGCAAAAATAGCTGGAATTGAGGACATAACGAAGTTCGGAATCGAACTGAAGTCTAAGCTTTCGGCGATAGAGGAGCTTAGCGCAAGAGAGATAATAACGAGAGATTTCAAGGACTACGACATGAGCGGTAAGAAGGTTGGGGTAGGGCAGATAGAGCTCGTGGACCTCTCACTAATAGAGAGCAGAAAAGATGAAATCTATGAAGAAATGAAGAAATTAAAGGATGAGAAGGGTTATGATGGAATATTCCTAATGCTTACAGACATAATGAAGGAAGGAACAGAATTACTCGTTGTAACGGATTACCCACAGGTAGTTGAAATTGCATTCGGTAAAAAGCTTGAAGAAAAGAGTGTATGGCTTGATAAGGTCATGTCCAGGAAGAAACAGGTGGTACCACCGCTTGAGAAGGCATTCGCTCAGGTGTGATCCTATTTTTTCCTTTTAAATTTTACAATTTTGATAATCAATATAAAATAAAATTAATAAATTAATAAAAAATAATTATCTGGGATTAACATTACATTGACGCCGCCAGCTTTATATCATCTACTTTAACCGTTTTTCTTCCTGCATGCTTTGCAATTTCAGCTGCCTTTTTTGCAATTTCAATTGCCTTGTCTTCCAAGATTTCTCTGAGCTTTTCAGCAGCTTCTGCACTCACTCTTTCTGCGCCGGCCTTTCTTACCAATCTATCAATTGGTGCAAGTGGTAACTCAGGCATTCAAGATCACCTCAATTAGTATCTAAGTATAAGAGGTATTTAAATTTTATTCTATAGCGAAGGTTATCCCACTGTCGATCAATGATAGTCTAGTGTTATATGACAATCGTAATCCATCAGAACTCAGATATATATTTTTGAAATAAAATAAAAATCTAATAAAAATATTAAGGGGGTTATGCGATGTATGCCGTCTATTAATGTGATCTATGTGGAGATGTATATCGATATGTTTTGCTCATAATTATACATAGTATAATATCTATTCAAGTTGCTTTAAGATCTGATACGTATCATGCATTCATATCACGGGAAATCTAACAATTTATCAGGATCACATAATACTTTAAACACTAATAAATATAAATTGTATACATGACAAGAAAATCTAAACAGTTATAAATGCAAGTTGTTTAAAGTAAATATGCTGATATAAAGAAGATTAAATTTAAACTGCGTTTTTCAGCCAATAAGACCTGATGTTGTTTCTCATGCCGTATTTACGTTGCTTCAGCCGTTTAACTATCTGGTTAATTCAGCATACCTTGTGAAGCAGTTTGTAAAACATTATGTCAATTCAGCTCCTCTATTATACAGTTAAATCCATCCCTTAATTAATCCTGATAACGGAATTAATAACTTTATAAGATGTGAAGTGATCTAAAAATAACTGGAAAAACTGTTTATATTAAGACTACTCTCTTCTCCGTGAAGAATGGAAGAATTAAGATTACAGTCGAACCGAAAAAACGCTATTTAGAAGTAGATCTAATCAAGTTCGATTATCTACCAAAGGATTACGACTTGATTGGTAGATTAATTTTTACGGAAAACAGACTAATTGTAACGTTTAAGAGAAAAGTTAAGCTAATGAAATCAAAAGATTACGGCTCCTTTGATGTAAATTTAACAAATATTACAGGATTGATAAATGTAAGGATTGCTAAGTTCGATCTGAAAGAACTGTACTAGATCCACAGAGTTTACGGGGAGAAGAGGAGGATTAAAAGGTTAAGTAAAACAAAACCAAAAACAGCTAAAAAGCTAATGAAAAAGTATTTAAAGAGAGAGAAGAATCGTACAAGAGATTTGATGCACAAAATAACTGTGATAGCAAGAGAACTCATATCAATTAGAAGCAGAGCAATTTTAGAGGACTTTAGAAATACTAAAGACAGAATCCTTAACGGTGGTAAAAACCTAAATAGTAAACAGTTTAAGTAGAACTGCAGAACTTTCCAATTCATATTTGAATATAAGCTGAAATTGTTCGGCTTACCTGTTAAATACGTGAATCCCGCTAATTCATCTAAAATCTGCTCCCTCTGCTCAGGTCGCTTGGTGATCTATCAGGGCTGGTTAATGAAATGTGAGAATCGCGGTTTAATTGCAGACAGAGATGTTATAGCTGTCTTAAACCTTCGGATATGGGTCTTTGGGTTGCCTCGAATGGGGATGAGCTTCCAGAGATTACTTCGGAAGTGATGCGTCCTAAGGCGGATGTTCGCTCACAAACATCCGCTGAACCCGATATGTATTATGAACCTAATG
>CAYYFC010000027.1:0-21115 GCA_964471215.1 uncultured archaeon
AGAGCGGGTGACTCGTAATCACCAGGTCCCGGGTTCAAATCCCGGCGGCGGCTTTTTTAAAATTTTAAAAATTCAAACCCTGCCGTAATCGTCCGCAAATCTTATTATATCGTCTTCTCCCAAGTACTCGCCAATCTGAATCTCTATTATCTCTAAAGGTAAAAGCCCCGGATTTTCAAGTCTGTGTTTTGTTCCAGCGGGTATATACGTGCTCTCACCTCTCTTAAGCAGGAATTCTCTTTCTCCCACCGTTACCTTTGCAGTACCCTTAACAACAACCCAATACTCACTTCTGTGATAATGCATCTGCAGACTCAGCCTCTTCTTGGGTAAAACAGTTATCCTCTTTATCTTATAGAAACTCCCCTCCTCAAGAACAGTATACGATCCCCAGGGTCTGTAAACTGTTACGTGATGATCAACCCTTTCGTCTCCCCTCTCCTTTAACATGTTGAATAGATCTCTGACCTTCTGGGTGGATCCCCTTGAGCATACGAGTGTTACGTCTTTCGTCTTAACAAGAACTATATCCCTGACGTCAACAGCCGTTACGAGTCCGTCGCTTATTATGAGGTTGTCCTTTGAATCTATGCCTATAAACTCCCCTTTAACAGCGTTTCCATCGGGATCCTTTTCAAGTATTTCGTAAATCGCATCGTAACTGCCCAGATCGTTCCAGTAAACGCTTAACGGTATTACAGCCACTCTGTTTGATTTCTCCAGAACTCCTTTATCAACAGATATATCGGGGAGTTTTGAATAGTCGCATTCACTCTCAAGAATCTTAACTATGTCTGAAGCGTACTTCTTGCATTCCTCGAAGAAAAGTTCTGTTGTGAAAACGAACATTCCGCTGTTCCAGAGATATCCCTCCTTAACATACCTCTTAGCACTTTCCAGATCAGGTTTCTCGATGAACTTCTCAACCTTAAAACCGAACCTCAGTCTTCTGGACGGTTTTATGTACCCATAACCTGTATGAGGTTTTGTCGGTTTTATTCCAAACGTTATCAGGTAATCGTTCGATAGCTTCTCAGCGTTTTTAAAAGCCTTGACGAATTCTTCATTCGCATCGATTACATGATCTGAAGGTAATACGGCCACCTTTGACGATCCGCAATCCTCAAAAATCTTTTTCATTCCCATGTAAATTGCCGGTAATGTGTTCCTTGACATGGGTTCTGTTACGATTTTTGCCGAAACGTTTATCTCGGAAAGATGCTGGAGTATTATGGATTCGTACTTCTTATTCGTGACTATATAAATGTCATCGGGCTTAGATATTAGTAAAGCCCTTTTAACTGCCATTTGAAATAAGCTTTGACCGTTAAATCTCAAGAATTGCTTCGGATAATCTTCTCTGCTCAACGGGAACAACCTTGTTCCCCTTCCACCGGCTAATATTATGGTCTTCATATCTATAGTCTCTAATCAAATGTTAAATCATTTTCGCAAATAGTAATCGTTATAAATATAATTAATTTCTAAGCTTTAAATGTTTGAAAGCCTGTCTGAAAATATAGATGAGATTTCGAATAGCAGAGAAAATAAAACAGAGGATATAGCAAAGAGGATATCTGTCATAACGGCGAACAGAATTCATTTAAAAAGATACCCGATAGATAATCCCGTAACGGCTTTTAATCCTTCCTTGCTCATCAGGGGTCAGGATGTGTCAATTTACGCGAGAATAGTTCTTGGTTATTATACCTATTCGAGTGCGGTTGCGGAAATAAAACTAAGCTTGGATGACCTTTTTCAGAATTCAGTCTCACACTACACAGCTGAAATAGTCGTATACCCTGACAACAAGTTTGATATATGGGGTACTGAAGATCCGAGGGTTTACGAGATAGACGGGATAATCCACATGACTTACTGCGGAAGAACTGTTCTGTACTTCGATCCACATATAAGGGTTGAGAGAACGATCCCCATAACAGCTATACTCGATAGAAATAAGTGGAATAAAACGTATATATGCAGATTTCCCGAAAGTTTGAGGGATTTTGTCATAAGCGACAAGAACGCGTTTTTCGTAAAGGTTAAGAGTGATTTGAAGCTCTTTCACAGACCTCACATGAAGGATGAAAAGTTCTATCTGGTCGTGAGCGATATAGAAAAGGAGGAAAGATTCACGATTATAAGGAATACAAAGCTAGTACTAAAACCCGCCAAGTTTGAAGAAAAGATAGGCTGGGGGACTCCAGCTGTAAGGGTCGATAAGGAATACCTCTTTCTCCTGCACGGAGTTGACAGAGAGACTTTGGCCTACAGGGTTTTTGCCATGACGATGGATGAAGATCTTAACGTAACGGCAATAACTCCTTATTACATAATGGAGCCGAAGGAGGTTTACGAGATGTACGGGGACAGACCCTTTGTTGTATTCCCCTGCGGTGCACAGATCCTTGATGACAGTCTTATAATATCGTACGGGGCTGCAGATTCAACGATAGGAATAGGGGAAATAGATCTAAGCGAGCTAATGTCAATACTTGATAAAAACAGATTTAAATAGATCCGCCTACAACCGCTTTTATCAGCGCATATGGGGAACCATCCGAAACCGGAACTAGTTGACCGTTTTTTCCACAGAAACCTGGATCAAATCTCAGACCACTCCCTATCCTTATATCTTTGAGTACATCAAGGGTGTTTCCCGAAAGAGAAACATCCCTTATCATATTGTATATCTCTCCGTTTTTTATAATATATCCGTACTGGGCGTTGAATTGGAAGTATCCCGTTGCAGGATTTGTTTCACCACCCCTTGAACCTATCAAATACACGCCGTTTTTCGCCTCCTCTATAAGCTCCTCAAATTTCATATCTCCTTCCTCTAAATAAGTATTGCTCATCCTTACAAGCGGAAATTCTAAACCATCAGCTCTTGCATTCCCCGGTCTAGAATTCAGCTTTTTTGCAGTCTCTCTTGAATTCAGAAAATCTACGAGTACCCCGTTCTTTACTATTACCCTCTTCTCAGCCTTAACACCTTCGTCGTCAAATGGGAAAAATCCAAACTCCTTAATCGTAGGATTATCACATATATTTACATTTTCATTGGCAACCCTTTTACCGATTTTATCTGCAAGCACACTCGATCCCTGAAGGACATGATCTCCTTCAACGGCATGGCCGAAAGCCTCGTGTATAAAAACTCCACCCAGACCCGGATCTATTACAACGTTCATCCTCCCCGAAGGTGGTGTTTTTGCATTTACAAGTCCCTTCAAAACATCTCTGACCTCCTGAGCTATTTCGAAGCAGTCTTTTAGGGCCTCAAATCCGGATGGTTTCATTATCCTTTTTGAGTAAAATTGAAGAGTTTTATCCCTTGCAACACCCTGTATAACGATTCCGATCCTAGGTACTTTGTAGTATACTTCAACTCCGAACGAATCGTAATAATAGAACTCTTTATGACTTTCAAAGTAAGTTATGCTTGTACTCACAACATGCCTGTCTTTAAGCTCTTTCTCAACATCTTTCAAAAACCTTATCTTTTCCTCTATCGATATATCTTCTGGATTCTCTTTCGGTTTAAGTATGTAGCTCTCGCTTCTCTTTTCAAGCTCGTACACATCTGAACTTCCGAATCCGACTGCGTTTTTTTCTGCGAGCCTCAATCCTTCAGAATCGCTTACGTTTCCCGTAAAGAATCCCCAAAAGCCGTTTTTTAACACTCTGAAGGCTTTTCCTTCAGATCTGTCAAAAACGGTCCTTTCAACCCTTCCGTTTTCGATCGATATCTTCAAGCTTCTACTCCTTATGTACCTCACATCGTAGAACATGCTCTCAAATTAAGAGTTCGATGCCGTTATATATACTTTAACGAGTTTGTGAACACAATGGAGGAAAGTTGCAATGTTAGAGAAATGACACTAAAACTCGAAGTTATGATCTGTCGGATTTATAAGGATAAGTATGCAAGGAATTGCTTACATGCCTTCCGTCTGTTACCGCAGGGTTGCTTACGCGATTACCGTGACATAGGGATTGCTAGCAATCCTTTGAATCAATTATTGTTGTTACAGATTTTTCAAAGTGTGGATTGAGCATGATGGAACTCAACGACGACATATTAAATCCAAAGAGATTTGTAATAATGACACTGCTATTCATGTTTAGAGAAATGACAGAGAGTGATCTTGCAAAGGCTAGTAAGATAGGATGGGGGTTCGCTGAGCACTCATCTGAAAAGGCTTGAAGAAAAGGGTTACATCGAAAGGAAGAAAGCTATAACTTCGAAGGGTGTGAGAACTGTGGTCAGAATAACTGAAAAGGGATACGGGAAGTACAGAGAGGAAATAGAAAAGCTCAGGACGATTTTGAAAAGCATCAATCATTTATAAGTTAGAAGTCAAAATTATTCATATGAATCGTTCGATCGAAAGACTCGGTTTCGTTTCGAGATATCCTCCAACTCACTGCGGTGTAGCAGAATATACTAAGATGTTGATTTCGGCAATTCAATCGCTCAACCCCAGAATAAAGCTGTACGTTTTTTCAACGGATGAAAGCGGAAAAAATGCCAGAATAGATGAGATGGGTGTAAACGTCTTACCGTGTTACAGAAGATTTGAGTCCAATTATTCTAATATGCTAGACGAACTTTCCGAGATAGGAGGTGTGGATGTCCTCCATGTTCAGCACGAATACGGGATATTTGGACTCGGTAGGAATATAATAGATGCACTTTTAAAGGCCAAGGAAGAGGGTTTGGCAAGGGCAGTTGTAATAACGATGCACACGGTCAACCATCCATTTTCCGAAAAAAAGGATGCTCTAAAGTTTCAGTCCTCTCTTAACAGTTTAGATGCAATAGTTGTGCACAGCCCCCTTCAGGAGTTTGAACTTCAGATACAGGGTATAAATCCGTCGAAATTGAACAGAATACCTCATGGAACACTCATAAATCCTTATCTCGGTTACACAAAGAGGATACTATCAAGAAGTCTGAATTTAAATGAAGAATTCAGAGGCATGATACTTGCAATCCCCGGTTTTCTTAGAAAGGATAAGGGATTGGATATACTAATAGATGCTCTGAAGATACTTAAGGATTTAAGGTTTACACTTGTAGTTGCCGGTGAATTAAAAGATACCGAGCTGAAGGATATGTTCATGGATTCGTTGACATATAAGATAACGTTGATAGACAGGTATCTGTCCAGCGATGAAATACTCAGAGTTGTTGCGCTGGCAGATGCAATAGTTTTACCTTACAGGGACAGGATCGGAGTTTATTCTGTTAGCGGTATACTTCATCTATCCATGGGTGGTTTGAAACCGATAATCGGTAGCAGGACACCCAGACTCGTGGAACTATATCAGTTTGCACCGAGATTAACAGTTCCTCCGGAAAATCCTGGAGATCTTGCAAAAAAAATTAGATGGCTTGTGAAAAATTACGATTACGCCGTTGCCTACATGACAAATCTCTACGGATACGCTGCAAGGACTCAGTGGATCAGAATGGCTTACAGGCATCTGGAACTCTACAGAAGCTTACTGGAAACTTGATCATTCAATTATTCTGAACATTGGAACAATTCTCTTTTCCCTATCTGGATAAAAAATCTCGCTCGGAAATTCCTTTCCGTAAACTTCCACTCTTTTACCTATCAGATCATCCTTCTCAGCCCTCTCTGGATCAACATCTAGCCTGCCAAGAATCCAGCATCCCTCGTCGAGTTCGACCATCGCCACGACATAAGGTGTTTCCTTTTCATATCCCATAGGGGCTACGTACGTTGTTGTATAGCTCACTATCCTGCCCTTTCCTGATAGCTGAACTCTCTTCAACTTCTTACCCCTGCATTTGTCGCATGTGGATTTTGGCGGACACGTTACGTATCCGCATTCCTCGCATTTAAGACCTATAAGCCTACCTTCGATCAGTTCTTTAAAAAACTCTTTGAACAAGATATCACCTCCTACTTCCTGTGAACACTCAATATTATGTTTACAAGCGTTCCGAAGTCTCCTCCGAGCGTATCGGTTATTACGTTTTCAGCTTCAACCTTGACAAAATCCAGCTCGTTTCTCAAAATCTTCACAGCAGAGTATATCTGCGCAGTTCCTGTCGCACCAACTGGATGACCCTTTCCGATCAGTCCACCATCCACGTTTATCGGAATATCACCGCCTATATCCGTTAACCCTTCTTCGACTGCATCTGCACCTTTTCCGTATTCGAAAAATCCCATAGCCTCGCTCGCTATTACCTCTGCTATCGTGAAACAGTCGTGTATAAACGCAACATCCATATCCTTGGGACCCAGTCCGGCCATCTTGTAAGCAATCTCGCATGACCTCTTTCTCGGTACCGCCTTCACGACATCCCACTTCTGTCTGAAAAGACTTCCCGCAGAACTCTGTCCGACACCTCTGACGTAAATCGGTTCATCTATCAAATCCTTTGCGAGATCGGCACTCGCTATTACGACCGCACTGGCACCATCTGTCATGGGGCAGCAGTCGAGAAGTGTAAGTGGAGAGCATATCATTCTGGAATTCAGGACGTCTTCAACCTTTAAATCCCCAAGCTTTCCGTAGAACTGTGCCTTTGGATTCATAGCACCGTATTTATGGTTTTTTATCGAAACATGCGCTATCTTCTCTCTGAGCCTCTGCAGGGGTATATCGTATATCTTCGAGTACATCCTCGTAATAAGCGCGAATACGCCCGGAAAAGTTAAGCCGCTGTTTATCTCGTAAACAGAATCGAGGGCTGTGGCAAGTGCTCTTGTTCCTATTGCAGTTCCAGCGGAATAAAGCTTTTCAGATCCTC
This sequence comes from uncultured archaeon, assembly GCA_964471215.1. Classification (GTDB taxonomy): domain Archaea; phylum Halobacteriota; class Archaeoglobi; order Archaeoglobales; family Archaeoglobaceae; genus Archaeoglobus_B. Next base: position 6,800 of record CAYYFC010000027.1, read on the forward strand.
CGACGACAACGCAATCGTATACACCATGAGATACTGCCAGATAAGCTTCTTTAAATGCCACTGCCGAAGAGCAGCATGCAGATTCTATCCTTATCGCCGGAACACCTGCCAACCCCACCTCGTCCGCTATGAAACCTCCCAGATTTGCAGAACCATCTGTTATTTCTCCGACGAAATTTCCGAAGTATATTGCCTCTATATCCTTTAACTCTATATTTGAAGATTCAAAAGCCTCGAAGAATGCTTCTGCAAAGAGTTCTGCCAACGTTTTTTCCGGATGCTTACCGAACTTTGTCTGACCAACACCGAGTATTGCAACGTCTCTTTTTTGCATGCAATAAAACCTACTTCGGTAAAATAAAAATTTCTATTCGACTTTTGACGAATAGATTTGTATCAGTAAAAAGCGGTGATCCTCGATATCGAGTAACTTATGAGGAATGCCGAGACAGGTATCAAAATCCAGTTAAGGACTATTCTTTTTACTAGACCTATTTTTACAGTTCTCATGCCTTTAAACGTTCCAACACCGCTTATACCCCCGATTATACAGTAAGTTGTAGATATGGGTAATCCGAGACTTGTAAAAATCCATACACTCAATCCAGCTCCAAACTGAGCGGAAAATCCGGAATATGGATCCAAAGCTGTAATACCCTTTCCGATTGTTTCGATCACCCTGTGGCTCAGGGTTATCGCTCCAAACCATATCAAAATCGAACCCGTTAACGAAGCCTGGAACTGATCAAGCAGACCGTAATGAACAACAGGACCAAAAGCAGTTGCAAGCTCGTTCGCTCCCGTATTATAGGCTATTAACATTCCGCTTATAAGCAGCAGAGCCTTTAATATCCTCTCGATCCTTATAAGGGAAAATCTAGCAGTTATCTTCTCTATAATCATGTAAAGTATTATGGAGAGAAAGAAAGAAGTGAAAGGAGATATTATCCATGACAGGATTATCTTTAACAGAATTTCCGAATTAACGCGTAAACCGAAAGCAAATCCAGATCCTATAAGACTCCCTATTATCACCTGATGAGTTGATACAGGAAAACCCTTAAGATTTGAAATTGCTATCAATACAGCCGAAAAAAGCAGGGCGAGGCTTAATGGATATAGGTTTAGCTCTACCAGATCCTTTCCAACCGTCTTCATAACCTTCTGACCCTGCAGGATTGCACCGATTAGGACGAAGAATAAGAGTAGGAATGTGGCCTTTTTGAACGTCAGTGCGCCGCATCCAACGCTTATACCGAATGCGTTAGATGTGTCGTTTGAACCTATACTAAAGGCTATCAGTGCACTGGATACAATCGGTACGAGTTCTAGCATGGAATTACCTCATGCTGACGTTTATCATCTGAATGATATCCCCCGCATCCTCTATCAGATCGCTTATACTTACAAGGTACTGCAAGAAATCGGAAACAATCTTTCCCTCCCAGAACCTAACATCCCTCTTTATAAGCTTCGATATCAGATCGTGTTTGAGTTCGTCAACCTTCCTCTCATAAATCCTTATGGCCAGTGCTATTTCCCTGAGATCGTCACCCTTAAAAAGACATCTGAAGGCTTTTGAAAATACCCTGCAAATCTTCGTATTCAAATCCGCTATTTCTACGATTTCTTCTCTTATATCGTCTATAAATGATCTTATCTTTATATAGCTCAACGCAGCATCTTCAAGAAGATTTAAAACCTCATCTATGAGTTCTACGAGCTTGTATATATTTGGTCTGAGGTAAGGCAGAAAAGCTCCCTCGTATATCTTGAGCGAAATCCTCCTCCTAATCGAATCACCTTCCTTTTCCATTTCGGATATACTGAGCATCAAGCCCTTGTTATCCTGTTCAACAGCTTTTTTAAACGTCTGGCAGGCTGAACATAACAGCTCTATTAGCCTTTCTATTTCACCAATTACCTCCCTTTCAAGCTTCCCGCCGAATATCCTGAACATCATTATTTAACCCTGTTTATTATGAATGCAGACATTATATCCATTAACGCTATAACACCTATTATCTCGTCACCTTCCTTAACAAACACCCTCGCTATATTAAATCTTTCCATGAGCTTCAAAACATGTTCTATCGACATGTCCTTTTCGACGTATATCAGGGGCTTCGAAGCTATTTCCTTGACCTTTACCTGCTTAGGATCAAGACCTTTGGCCAGACACTTGAATACTATATCCCTAACAGCCACAACTCCAAACGTATCGTCTTTCCTTTCAGGTTTTACAACAAGAGATCTTATTCTCTCATCAATTATCCTTTCAATCGCATCCAGAACGCTTGCATTTGGATCTATAAACTTCACCTTTCTGTTCATAACATCTTCAACCTTCATATTCTCACCACGAACGGATTCATATGAATCCGACTCTCATGATTGTTATAAAAACTTTCAGCGCATGTACCAGATGTGTGAAATCTTGACAACGATCGTATGTCGGGACACCTCGACCCATACATACATTTACACCGTAATTAACTCCGGATTTAAATACGTATTTAAGTACGTTTTTAATGGCATTGCATTTAAGGCTTTTGGACATCCATAATATTATAATATTAAAAAAATTAAAAAATCGTATCAATCTGCTTGCTTGCCAGATGTCTGAAATTAGATCTTTTATTTCATCGATACAGCTTAATTTATCTTTTACTCAACGTTTTACAGTTCTATTCAGATTTTCGATTTCTTCTCCAAGTTTTTCTATGTATTCACCAGCTCCACTCCAGTTTCCAACCTTAGCCTCCTCTATAGCCCTATCGTAAAGCTCCACCAAAGATTCCACGATCTCCTGAATGCTTTTCCCCCCAACCTTTTCTGGGATCTCCTTACCGAAAACTGACGTCAAGGCCTCGTCGAGTGTAGGTCTCATTGCTAGCATGTCCCTGTAAACAACTATAACACCTCTAAGCTCTGGAATCTGCGCATTAACAGCCCTGAGATATACCGGTTCTATGTACAATATCGAATTCTCTATTGGTATTACGAGCAGATTTCCCCTAATAACCTTTGAACCAACCTGCCCCCACAGCGTAAATAGCTTGGATATTTCGGCATTCTGATCTATTCTAGCCTCGATTTGCATCGGACCGTATACCAGCTGACCCTTCGGGAACTCGTACAGCTTTAACTCACCGTAATTTCCGTCGCATCTGGCAGCTAACCATGCGATTATGTTATCTCTTCCCTTGGGTGTGAACGGTAGCATTAGTAGGAATTCTGGATTTTCGTTTCCAGGCAGTGTTAGTATAACGTAATAGGGCTCCATTTGTATTTTTTCGTCCTCTAAAATCTCTTTGGGAATCTCCCATACATCCTCACGGTTGTAAAACGTTTTCGTATCGTCCATGTGGAACGTTGAATATATATGCGCTTGAATCTCGAAGAAGTCAACGGGATATCTTATATGGGCCCTTTCATCCTCGCACATCTCATCGGCCGGAACGAAGAGATCCGGGAATGCTTTCATAAGGACATTTAGAACGGGTTCCATCTGGATAACGTAAAATTTGACAGTTCCGTTATAGGAGTCAAGGAAAACCTTGACGGGATTTCGAATGTAGTTTATCTTCGAATACCTCGCCGAGTACGGGAACTTGTCAAGAGTTGTATAGGAATCTATTATCCAGTAAAGCCTTCCGTCTATTACAGCTATGTAAGGATCTCTATCGTATTCGAGAAAAGGTGCTATCGTTTTCACCCTTTCGATTACGTTTCTGTGAAACATTATCCTACTATCTGTCGTTATGTAATCGCTAAGAAGCAATCTTATGTCTCCGAATTTGATTGAGAATGCAAGCCTTTTAACGTAGGAATCAAGTTTTACTCCACCTGAACCATTGTAAGTCGTAAGGATATTGCTTTCACCGAGGGGATAATCGAATTCCTTCTGCTTGGTTTTAACTATCACATAATTCGTCGTGAGTTCACCGTAGTATATCTCAGGACGCTTAATCTCTATCTTTCCCTTTGGAGGTATGTCCTCAACTATCAGATCTGGCAGACCGACCCTGGTGACGGAATTGACAGGTGATGCAATAACTCCGTATCCGTGAGTGAATATGAGATGCTTGTTGAGCCAAGTCTTTGCTCTATCCGGAAGGAGATCGGTTGAAAGTTCCCTGGCTGATATCATTACCTGCGTGTACGTTCCATTTATGTAGTAACGGTCCACATCCACGTCATTCACAAAGTAGTAAGTTCTTATCTGCTGCATTTGTCTGTAAACACTTAACAAAGGTCTGTGATCCCATATCCTGATGTTGTCTATAGTTCCACGGTTTCTCTCAATCGTGTCTACGCTAAGATTATCCTCTGCCGAATAATACATCTTATCAACTTTTAGGCCATAAGCGAACCTTGTAAAGTCTATGCTGTACCTTATATACCTCTCCTCCTTAACGAGTTCATTTGGCTCAACGTTGAGCTTCTGGAATATCAATGGAACTGCAAATACTGTAATTACTATTAAAGCAAGGAGAATTAAGAACAGTAAAGACATCGCAATTATATTCCTTTTGTATCCAAGATAAACGCTTATCAATGCAAATGAAATTGATGATACCATGATAAAACCCATTGCTGGAAGTCTTGCATTTACATCCGTATAGCCTGCACCCATAACGGCTCCGTGAGTGGATGTTAGTAAATCAAACCTAGCGAAATAGAAGTATGCTGCTGAGAACATAAATATACCTGCCAGAAGAAGGGAAATGTGAACGAATCCAGCTCCGGGGAATTCGTTTCTGAATTCTTCAAAACTCTTAACGTCTTTAAATACTAATACGTAGTAAGCCGAGGAAATGATTATTGCGAGTATCAGAAGTGTCAGGAATAGTGAAAGTAGTGTCTGGATGAAAGGAAGTTTAAAGACGTAGAATGAGATATCGAGTCCGAAAATCGGATCTCTCAGATTGAAGTTGACAGAGTTCGTGAAGTAAACAAGCTGAAGCCATGCATTAGAGAATATAAGAGCGGTAATAAATGCCAACAGTATGTTGACCCAGAAAGGTAATTTAAAGGATCTTCTGAGTTTTAGGCTAACATTTTTTAATGCAAAGTGATTTAGACCGAGCATGGTAATTGAAATTGAAAAGAATATTAAGAAGGACAAGATCCTGTAGTATAGCATGGCAATGAATATCGAGCGTAGATCTAGCGATTCAAACCATAGAAATTCCGTATAAAGGTGTAAAAGAATGTACATAGATGCAAAAGTCGCTACGAGTGCAATAAGAAAAATCCTTTTATAATCTCTGGACGCACATACCATCTTCATAGTCATTTCCATCATATTTATTTTTTACGATTGTATATTTTTGATTATAATATATGTTATGAGATTTATTTTCTTTCAGAGCAGCTTGAAAATATTGCGAAGTTACATGCACAAGGAACTGAGCTCGGGTAGTAATTCTGAACGAGAGGTACAAGGCTTAAAGAATTATTACTAAAATTCAGGGCAGTCTTATACGTTTGTAAAATCTACTTGCCTGGGATATGCAAGCGAACAGCATTCTATGTCCGTTATAGGCTTTTGAACAATAAGTATATGCCCCGGGGCATATAACCTATGGTTTAAAGCCGATAAACTTAAGTTGAAATCGTGCTTGGCTGAGATATGGATAAAAGAGACATACACGGCTACGGCAGGAGACTCGAACTCGAGGAGGGAAAGTTGAAGTTGAGCGGCATTCATCCGAGAAATGTTGATCTGATACTTAGGTTCAAAAGAGATTTGATCACGGAAGGTGTCAGCATTTCGAGAATTGTAAGATACATTCAGACTCTCAGAATTGTCTGCGAGCGCTGGAAGAACAAGCCATTCGACGAATGGAATGTTGACGACGTTAAGGATGTTTTAGTGGCTATAGAAACGGGAAAATACACCGTTCAGACCGTAAACGAGTTCAGGAAGGGTTTGAGAAAGTTCTTCAAATGGTTGAAGGGCGAGGACTGGGACGGGTTGAAGCCTCTGAGGGGAGAGAGGAAGGATAACAGGAAACCGGACATACTTACAGAGGAAGAGATAATGAGGATGATAGAGGCTGTAAGGGATCCGAGGGACAAGGCCCTGATAGCCCTGGGATATGAAGCTGGGTTGAGAATTGGGGAACTAGCAAACCTAAGATGGAAGGACGTTATATGGACCGAACACGGTGCTAAGATAAAGGTGAGGGGGAAGACGGGTGAAAGGGTAATCCCCGTTGTCATGGCAGCTCCTTATCTAGCCAGATGGATGCATCATCATCCGAAGTACGACATGAACAGGGGAAAACCAGATCCCAATTCCTTCGTCTTCGTGAACATAGGTTCTCCGGGATACGGAAGGCCTATGAAATACGAAATGCTGAGCAAGGTTATAAAGAAAGCAGCTGAGAGGGCGGGCATAGACAGACGCGTCTATCCCCATATTCTGAGGCACTCGAGGGCAACAGTTCTAGCAAATTACCTTACGGAGGCTCAGATGTGCCACTTCTTCGGCTGGGTTCAGGGGAGCGACATGCCACGTATATACGTTCACCTCTCGGGCAGGGACATAGATGAGGGGTCTGGTAAAGGTGGAAATTCATCAAAATTTCCACCAAACTTTCATCCTCCGTAATATCACCGAAGCCACTTAGCAGGAGCACCTTTTTCTGTATTAGTTTCGTTCTCTACTCAGCATTCTCGTTCGGTAACTTCAGATCATTAGGAACTCATCAGCCTCGTCATCTTCATCGGCGTCTCCCGCGGTCATGGCGATCGTGATAGTATTCGTGACTGTCGCGACAGCTATAGGCATGTACGCTTACACCGAAGGTCTGAAGAAGAAGCCGCTGTAGACTGAATCTAGTCTTCCAACCGCTATTGAACATTGGCAACCCTCTAACACAAAACCATGAGTGATAGTAATGCAATACCGTTGATGAGGTATTTAAACTTCCACAATGCGGTGTCACAACGACCATGAGTCAACTAATGATTGAATCATAAGAACATATGTTCCACGATTACCGTTAAAGAAATGCTTAAGTAAACGAAAATTGAATTTGTAAACATGAGTGTAATCTCTGTTAGACCCACTCCCGACTTAGAGAGAAAGATTAAGAAGCTAATGGAATTTGAGAAAGCCGATAAATCGTCAATAGTTAGAAGGGCTTTAGAGAAGGGGCTCAACGAAGAGCTCAAGAGATTAGCCTTAAGCCTATACATTGATAGGAAAGTCTCATTAGCAAAAGCTGCTGAGATTGCAGAGATATCGATAAGAGACTTGATCGAACTAATCAAAGAGAGAGGAATATCTCTTAACTTAACTGTTGAAGACCTAAGGAAAGACTTTGAGGAGGCTATGAAGTGATCCTAATTTTTAACTCAATGCCTCTAATCTACTTAAGCAAGGTGAGTTTAAGCTGGATATTCGAAGAAATTAAAGGAGAGAAGTTAATCCCAGAAACGGTATATCATGAAGTAGTTGTTAAGGGAAAAGAGAGAAAAGAGATCGATGCCTTTATAATAGATGAGTTAATAAATAAGGGTATTTTCAAGGTGGTTAAGGTTAAACCAGTCGATTGGTTAAAAGAAGTTAAAGAGTTACATAAAGGTGAGATAGAGGTTTTATCGTTAGCAAAGGAGAAAAATGGAATTGCAATAACCGATGACAGTATAGCGAGAGAGATAGGGGAAATGCTAAGTGTAAAAGTTCATGGGACACTTTATTTGATATTTCTAATGCTGAAAAGGGGTAGAATCGATAAGAAGACGGCTATAGATAAAGTTAATGAAATGATCAAGGGAGGGTTTAGGTTAAGTACAGAGGTTTATTCTGAATTCTTAAAATTAGTAAATAGTATCTGACCAGGTCATGCCAACCTAACAGATCCTAATATCCGAGCTGTTAGATTGGCCTTTACACTCCGGGCAAAAGCCCGGAGCACGGGGTACCAGGGATTCCCGTTAGCCTCTGCAAAGCTTCATTTCCTGTCAGCCCTAAAGACTGAAGGGGTAGTTAACCCTTCCATCGGCTTCATCTGAGCGGACTTCGGAGAGTATGAGCTTGAGACGTGAATAATCAACAACTTTAAGGGCGAAGGCTATAGCCGAAGACTTATGGACATCCAAACCGACCAGCCTGCATAAAACCCTACCAACCACTGAAGTGTAGGCTTCAGACTTCTCAAGCACCTTAACGCCGTATTTTAGGGGAAGTTTATACGAAAGAATCCGTCTGAACTTGTACTGGGGCATGTTGCGAATAATCCTGTTCAATCTCTTCGAACCGTTAAATCTGGATGTTTTAAGTTTACTAACAACATCAGCGTTAAAATGTCTAGCAATGACGCCGATCTCATCGGTCACCTTGTACAGTAAATAATTGCGCCTTGCGGAGCAGTAACAATTTTCATAGGGATTAATATACAATCTGTAATCATGACATATCATATTTATATCTCTCTTCTTGAATATATTTAACCCAGTCTGCTCAGGCATCTTAGCTGCCTATCGGGGTAAAACACATTCAGATGTTGTGCTTGGAGGTTACACCGAATAAGGGTGCCCTTAAAGGTTTTTACCCTCAAGGGTGATGTGCCCTAAAGCGGATGTTCTATGCAAACATAAGACCATACCCTCTACTCGTCTTATCCTTAATTCCGTTATGCAATCAGGATGATATGTCAGATTTACTTAATTTACGAGCGCCAATAGATCTTTAGGAGCTAAACTGATAGCTTCGCAGAACTTACCCAAAAAGGATGCGGTTACTTGCTACTCCTAGCTAAATGTCCATAATAACCTTTTCACGTCCATGCAAGAGAACGAATTTTCTCATAGATCCTGAAATACTTTCTTTATAACGTTGTCAGAGATTCTAAAACCTAAGTTACGTAACTTTTCCAGTGATTTAATGAGTTCGTCTTTGGAGTAGAGTTCCGAAGAATTCTATTCCAGCATTTTCAGCTTTTCTTCTAGAAATTCGATCGTCCAAAACAGCGATAAGTTTATTCTCCAGAGCGATGACGATAGTTTCCGCTTCCCTTACCCAATGTGTCGATTAAGAGTTTTACCTTGTTTTCATCCCCAACCTTAAGAGTTTTAATCTTCCCGTTGCTTATAAGCTTTTGAAGCTCATGACTGCCGACTCTACAAAAGCCTTTCTTGCATACTTCTTCGTAAACTCCCTCTGCAACGTAAATCTCAAAGGTTTCTGCAACCTTTAATCCTAAATTGCTCAATCCTATAATAGCCGAAGAGTCCAGTATTAGTCTCATAATCCAAGCTCCTTTAAGGCATCCTCGTCCTCATAATGAAATGCATGGACATCTCTCTTCCTTAACTCCACGATGAACTCCTGATAAGGCATCTCTGCTATTTCTACGGCTTTACCTATCGATATTAATCCCTCTCTAAACAGCTCTATTGCGTAAAGTAATTTCAGAAGCTTTGCGGTCTCCTCCTTTGACTTGTAAGATGACAACTTCATCCTGATTTCCATCATCGATTTATCAACACCCTTTAATAAATACATTTCTTAGCTACGAGCTCTTTAAGGCTATTATAGGAAAATACGATCACAGCCGTTTTTCTGAGTCCAGAAACCAGTTCTTCTTCAGCCTGCTCATACTTTTTCTCGATATCGTTTCTTAGCTTCCGTATTCCGATCTTCTAATCGGCTTTTCCGCTCCATTAAACTCTTCTATGTCGATTCCTCCTCCTTCCAACTTTTCGATGTCATCTGCAGATCTTATCCCGATCGTCGTCCATATCAAATACCCAGATCCTCTTGTGTCCACAGCTCCCGAACAGGCGATTTGGGTTTACATACTTATTTTATTAAAAATAAACAATAATGAATTATAATATTGTGGACACAGAAGACGCTATAGGATTGTGCTCACGGTGGGTCCAATCGACATTTCGTGTCCACGCATTTAGCGGCGCTTGTTGCGACCACAGGGTGTTACCGGTAACCCGTTGTGAACGTAACATTGGACCAATACTGTGTCCACAAGGGATTCTATTCATCTTCTCATTTCTCCTCATCCTTAAAATCAAATTCGACCTTCTTCCTTCAGAACTTTCTTCGGGAAGAACATAATTAGCATCGTCCCCTCGATTTCGGTCTCTTTGCTCCAATCGTCTTCTTTAACAATACCTTCAGCGATATATAGCCTGAACTTCTCCCCGATCAGACTGTTATATCCACTCGGAAGAATGATTCTGGGACTTACGTATTCCTCCCCATGCAGCTTCCTCTTGTGCTTCCCCACTTTTCTTTCCTTAGCCTCAAAATCCCCGTAGCTTTAAGTTCGATTTCCATACCGTACGGAATCGGGGAACGGGGCAGTAACGTTTTTTATATTGAACGTTTATAATTACAGAGGGGCAAGGTCGAGCGACCAGGTTTTCTACGGAATATTCCCCCGCTTGCTGGCGTGAATATATAATTTTGCCTCCCCGAACACCCTGTCAACCTCCTTAACATATAACCTTTATTATAAATACATGAAGCCAGCTCCACCTGCTTTAATCGGCCAGCCCCACCTAAAGTTTGATATTTACATAAAATAACCAACCCCAGCTCCAACCGATTTCTTAAGCCAGCTCCACCACTAGCTAAAGTTTGATTCGTCCGACTTAGATTACTAACCACCTCCACCTCAATCCGATATGGGATTAAATTTAATGATGGGATTAAGTTTTAAAGAACTCCTTACTATCTTTTGGGATTTTGACGGATTTTTAGGCGGAACATCTAAGACTATCTCAATCGATTATCCCTTAACTTATGCCGTCCAGTAATCTCCGGCAAACCTTTGGTAGATTTCCGCCGAGCGGGCTGAAATAAGCTTACGAACGCGCGGTGATCGGAACGAAAAGAGTGCGATTTCCGAGAAATTAACGCTCGTGCTCGAAATGGTTGAAATCTCGTCATAAAAATCGGGGCTCGGGATGGGAATGAAAAAGGATTTCTCTTACCTTCTCTTGAAAGTTCTCCCGTAAGGAAACCCTTAGGTGACAAAGTTGGCAATCAAGTTTAAAAATTTATAAATACTTGGTTACCAAAGACTTTAATTCTGCCATCTACTGTTTAGGGCGAGATAAGTTGATTTTCTGCAATATCTTCTATCAAATCCCTGCTTAAACGCAGTTTAGTGGGGAGATTAGAAAGTAATTCACCTTGATGACAAAAAAGTAGATGATAGTTCTCATGGGCTGTGCAAGCAAAGTGGTAATCTGCCGTGGTGTTTTTAATGATGCTACTATAGGGAATACAACAAGAGTGTTAAGGGAGATTCATGGAGTACGAAATTTCAATGAAAATACTAACTAATCTAGAACACAATTCGTTTTATCCAAAAACAAGGATGAGGAACAGCAAAATCCAAGCATTTCTTGTCGAACATTGTTAAAGCACATAGTTGCGAGGATAACGCGTCCAAAAATCAACGGAAAGATATAGATTCCTTGACGAGGTTAAGATAAGAGTTGGCAAATTTTGTTCAGTTAATGTTGTTAAACGGTATAGTGTTTTGTATACAAGCTTCTACCAAAGAAAATCATGTGGTTGTTTTTTTATAGGAGAGCGGTTTGAGAGACTACTACAAGAAAATATTAAACAAAATTTGATTAGTATGAACAATTCAGAATAGTCAAAAAATTTTAATAACCTAGAATTCAAGTCCTGAATAAGACAACACTTCATAAGGTGAAGTTATGTTCACGTATCCATTTTCAGCAATAGTTGGAATGGAAAAAGCCAAATTGGCTTTATTATGCAACGCCGTCAACCCACAAATAGGTGGTGTGCTTTTAAAAGGCGATAAAGGTACTGGAAAATCCACATTAGTTAGGGCATTAGCAAAAATTCTTCCAAAAATAGAGATAGTTGCAGACTGTCCGTTTAACTGTAACCCCCGCAACCCACTTGAAATGTGCGACGGTTGTTACAAAAGGTACGAATCCGGCGAGGAGCTACCGGTTGTGGAAAGGAAGATGAAGCTCGTGGACATGCCTCTTAGCGTAACAATAGACAGGCTTGTCGGCAGCATAAACGTTGAAAAGTTCTTAAAAGAAGGTGTAAGGGCTCTACAGCCGGGAATTTCGGCTGAGGCGAATAGAGGAATTCTATACATCGACGAAGTAAACCTGTTAGACGATTACATAGCTGACTGCCTTTTAGATGCTGCGGCGATGGGTTGGAACATTATCGAGCGTGAAGGTGTTTCATTCAAACATACATCCAGATTCATCCTCGTCGGTAGCATGAATCCAGAGGAGGGCGAACTTAGACCGCAGATCTTAGATCGATTCGGTCTCTATGTGGATATTAAAGCTCCAGATAATCCCGAAGAGAGAGTTGAGATAATAAAAAGAGTTGAGATGTTTCACGCGATCCAGAAAGTTTCTGTAAGAAATACGAGAAATCTGATCTCGATTTGACGGAGAAAATAGTTAAAGCGAGAGAGCTTCTTCCCAAAGTTGAGATAGACGACGAATTGCTTGAACTACTTGCCAAGACGGTTATAGAAATGGGAATCAAGATAAATAGAGCTGAGATAGCAACAGTAAAAACTGCAAAAGCGATAGCTGCTCTAAACGGTCGAAAGAATGTGACGTTAGAAGATTTGGAAAAGGCTATGGAGTTGGCATTACCTCACAGACTCAAAGACAAACCGTTCCAAAAGCAAACAAAGTCTCCTCAAACTAAACTGCAGTTAAGGAAAAACTACGTAAATTCGGTTAAAGAGAAAAAATTTGAACCAAAGGAAGTTGAATTATCCGTAGATCAAAAGAAATTCAAAGATGAAATCCAGAATTACAGGACTTCGAGGGATGCGAGGATAACCGTAATAGATTTTCCGAGAGGCGTACCTATAAGTTACACTTCAGTAAGGGAGGAACCCGTGGATATCGATATCTACAGCAGTATACTAACTGCCATTCTCGACGGGAAAAAGCCGCCTATTAAATTAGATGCGTCCGATCTAAAAGTTAGAGTTAGGAGGAGTTTTGCTCCAACACTCTGGACGCTCGTATTAGATTCAAGCGGAAGTATGACGGCAAACAGAAAAATAGAGATTGCCAAGGGTATAGCTCAAAAACTAGTCAAGAATGGATATGTCAAGAGATCTAAAATAGCACTTATTGTTGCTAAAGGAAACGATGCAAAAGTCGTGATATCGCCGACTAAAAACTATGAAGCTGTATTTGATGTCATTAATGAAGTGCCGACTGGCGGGAAGACCCCGTTAAGCTCTGCACTCAACAGGCTTCTAATATTATCGAAGAAGAAAAAAAGGTGAATAAGGCTCTGAAAGTTAAAGTTTTTCTAATTACGGATGGCAGAGCTAACGTTCCTTTATTTGGGAAAGGTATAAAGAATGAACTTGTAGAACTCTCGAAGCGCTTGAACTCGCAGGGAATTGACTTAAGCATCTTTGAACCCAAAAGCCCCAACATAATCCCTACCCCCTCATATACACCACTAATAGCAGAGTTCGCGAATGCCAAGGTTTACAGAGTTTGATTTACTCAGTCATTTCTTCTAGCTCGCTTTCTATTTCTCCCGCCATCTCTCTAAGTTTCTCTATTTTCTCTTGATCTGCACTCCAGTAACCTCTCTCATAAGCCTCGTAAAGTCTTTTGGCAATCTCGTAAACAGCCCATGGGTTCTCTTTTTCCATTCTCCTCCTGAGTTCTTCGTCAAGAATGTACGTATCACAGACCTTATCCCAGATCCATTCGCTTACTCCAGTCAGCGCTGAGTGGCCAAGTAGATACTCGATCCTCTTTGATATCTCTCTCACACCATCATAACCGTGCTCGATCATACCTTCTATCCATGCGGGATTCAGAATTCTTGTTCTTGCGGCGAAGTCTATTGCATCCTCGCTCGATCTAACCTTTATTTTGTTCTCCAAAGAGTCGATCCAGTAAGCATCCACATTCTTACCTACTAGATCTTCTACAGCTCTTTTCAGTCCACCAAAGAACTCGTAATAATGATCAAGATCTGTAATCTCGTACTCAGCAGAACTTCTAATCTGACATATCACTTCAACGTTCTTCAAGTTATCGATGAACTCCTTAACCGCTTCTTCACCGTGAATATCCTCTCCGTAGGCGTACATCATATCTTCGATGTAAATTTTAGCAAGTTCTTCTTCACTCGACCATTCGGATGTCTCTATTATGTCGGTTAGTCGCGTATTGTACGCGCCAGGTTTAGGTCCAAAAATCCTGTACGGTTTCTTGCCATCACCCAGATGCTTCTTAACGTAGTTTTCCTCAGGTCCTTCATCCAACTCGGCAACTTTC
>CAYYFC010000028.1:0-20125 GCA_964471215.1 uncultured archaeon
CTCTTTAAATGCCAATATACAGCTTCGCTAACTTTATCTCTATTCCTTTCAAGTCTCTCTTCGATTAATTTCCAACCGTCATCGTCTGGTTCGTAATAAACTGTACAATCTATTTTCCTAAGCTTTCGGCTTTTACCATCTATTTCTATACTTTGTGGTAATATTAGAAGATCCCCAGCCTTTAGGTCTTTAGCAGTTTTTTCAACTATTCCTTTATCAAAAACAAAGAATTTATGTTGCTCTGTTGTAAGTATTTCGGTTGAGCTTGTTTTTATCCTTAAAAGACCGTTAGCCTTATGCTTAAAAACTCTCCCCCTTGCCTTAACAAAGGCATTCTTTTTAAAATCGTAGGCTATTAGTTCAACCTCTTCAGGTAAATCTTTTATCTTTTTAATTCTTCCATCCGAAAGCAATATTACTGTATCTGGATGTAAACAGTGTCCGATTCCTATACTTCCTTCTCCCAATTCAAACTCCTTAACATCCCCAATAGCTCCTACTCTCTTAAATATCTTTAACTCATCTTCGGATTTTACTGCAATTCCCCAAGAGTCGTATCCTCTATACTCAAGTCTTTTTAAAGCAGAAATTAAAACTTTATCAGCCCTTCTAAATCCTATATATCCGACGATACCGCACATAGAGACACCTACACTATGACAGAATTATCGGGGATAATACCTCTAACAGTTTTGAGAGACGAGATCCTAACGTTATTACCTATCACCGTTCCGGCCTCAGCAACGACATTCGCACCTATATTACATCCCTCACCGATGAAAACTCCCGTCTTAACCCTGTGGTACTCGTCACCTATTTTTATCTCTGCACTATCGCTTAAAGCCGTAAAATTGGGCTTTATTATGCATCCCCTGTCTATCACGGAATCCTTTATGAACGATCCGGGTGATATTATGACGTTATCTCCTATTACGCTGTTCTCTATGTATGAAAACGCACCAATCTTTACGTTATCCCCTATTGAAGTTGAGGGCATTATGACAGTGTTGGGACCTATCTCGCAGTTCTCGCCTATTATGACAGGTCCCCTTATGTACGTGTTCCCTCTTACGACAGTGTTTCTGTCTATCGACACGTCGCCGATTATATTTGCCTGCTCTATCTTACCCGCAACCCTCTTACCGGAAAATCTCATGGCAAAATCGTTTACCTTTATTATATCCCATGGATAAACTATATCAACCCATACCTCAGCCTTTACACAGCTGAAATCATAACCTTCCTCTATCATCGAATTTATTACAGAAACGAGATCTGTCTGATCTCCTATCATTTTGAATATATCCGATGTAAAGCAGTATATACCCGTGTTGACAAGGTTGCTTACGGGTTCCTCAGGTTTCTCTATTATCCTCTCTACCCTTCCGTTAGATGTTATAACCACCCCGTACTTTGACGGTTCCTCAGCCTCCTTATAGGCAAGAGTCCATGGCCTGTTCACCTTCTTTATCGTCCTTGAATCTACTATGTTGTCTCCTGCCAGCACAAGAAATTCCTCATCGTTCACATACTGCTCCGCCTGCTTGAGTGCATGTGCAGTTCCCAACTGCTGATGCTGAACCGCGTACTTAATCTTCACATTCCATCTGCTTCCGTTTCCAAAGTAGTCCATTATTCTGCTCCTCTTATACCCGACAACAATGACTATGTCCATTATTCCCACATCTCTTAAAGATTCTATAACGTACTCAAGAATTGGTTTGTTCGCAACCTTTATCATGACCTTGGGCTTGTTTGCCGTAAAGGGTCTTAACCTCTGACCCTCACCCGCAGCCAGAACAACCGCTTGCATTTAAAACACCCATTCAACTCTCTGCGAAATAACCTTAAGTCCTTTATCCCACATCTAAAACACCCTGGAATTTGGTTCTATGTACCCCTCAACCCTCGCCGATGGTGCTATGAAGACATCGTTTCCTATTATCGTTCCAACGTTTATGGAGACGTTTATACCCGTTTTAACGTTGTCACCTATTATGGCACCGAACTTCCTTCTACCTGTCGATATCTTCCTTCCCTTAATCGTCGTATATATCTCCTTTTCATCCAGCCTAAGGTTTGCTATCTTTGTTCCCGCACCGAGATTACAGTTTTCACCTATAACCGAATCTCCGACGTAGTTTAAATGTGGAACGTTTGTGTTGGACATTATGATGGAATTCTTTATCTCGACACATGCTCCGATGTGACAGTTATCTCCTATAGATGTATAAGGTCTTATAAAGCAGTTTGGACCGATTACACAGTTTCTTCCTATTATAACAGGACCGATTATGTACGAACCGGATCTGACAACAGTTCCATCTCCAATTACAACGTTACCCTTTATGTGAGCACCGTCTTCTATTTCACCCCTTATTACAGTCTTATCTAGTTTTTTAAGCATGAATTCATTTGCCTTAAGAAGATCCCATGGATATCCGACATCTATCCATGTTTCTATCTTTATAGCCCTGAATTTCATACCCAAATCTATCGCTATCTGAATAGTATCCGTGATTTCGTATTCTCCTCTTTTTGATAGAGGAGTTTTATCAAGTATATCAATAATTTCTTCCGGAAAATGGTATATTCCTGCATTTATTAAATTAGAAGGAGGACTTTCCGGTTTTTCCAAAATCCTCCTAACATTTCCATCGTCGAGCTCGACAACTCCGAAATCGTACGGATTGCTTACCTCCTTAACACCTATTGAACAATAGGATTCGGCAATCCTCCTTATATCCTCGCTACCTACTATGTTGTCACCATTTAGCATTATGAAATCCCCTTCTATCAGATGAGAAGCAGATTTGAGGGCATCTGCAGTTCCTAGCTGCTTTCTCTGCGTAGCATAACTTATCCTTACATCCCATCTGCTTCCATCTCCAAAGTACTCTCTAACCCTTTCATCCTTGTAACCGACGACAAGTATTACTTCATCTATTCCGGCTTTTTTCAGCTCGCTTATTAGATGTTCCAGAATTGGCCTGTTTGCTATTGGTAACATTACCTTGGGTCTTGTGTACGTGAGGGGACGCATTCTCGTTCCCTCACCTGCCGCCAGCACAACTGCCTGCACAGATCAATTATTTAAAAACTAATAGATAAAGATTTTTAAGAACGATTAAGAAGGTTTGTCAATAATTGTATCCGATTCGATTTCTCTCGAGATCACATGGGAGCAGAAGAATCCTCAAAATCCGGAGCTTTTTAATGAATTTCCATAAGATCAGCAGATTCGGTATCATAGAATGAAAATCGGGCAGAATTGGATATGAGATCAAAAGAGGACATCAATCGATTACGACAAGCACATCGTTTACGTCAACCCTGTCCCCTTCCTTTACAACTATCTGCTTAACGATGCCATCCCTTGGACTCTTTATTTCACTCTCCATCTTCATTGCCTCGAGGATCATTATGACGTCTCCCTTTCTTACCCTGTCACCCTCTTTGACGATTATCCTTGATATTATACCTGGAAGATTTGCCCTTACGGCAAATCCCTCAAACTCCTCAACCTTCTCCTTTCTCTTCCTCTCAACCTTCTTCGCTATAGCAACCCTGTCCTCCCTCACAACGACGTTGAAAGTTTTATCTCCAACAAGAACCTTGTACAAAGTTCTGTTGACTCTTCTGACGCTAACTCTGTACTCGATGCCGTTTATGATTATCGAAAACCTTCTCATCTCTCATAGGATTCTTCAAGATAATAAAAATGTTTCTGAAAGGTATAAATACATACTATGCGAAGCTAAAAGAATGAGAGATTACGATGAGTACTGGAATGTCCCGGTCAGGGTAAAGAGGAGAAGATTCGGTCTGTCTGCATACGGATACAACAACTTAATAATCGGGATATGCACGATCTTATTTATCGTGAAGATCGTTTGTGATTTTGCAGGACTGAGCGTAATGTACGTAACACCAATAGGACGCATAAGGCTGAACGCAGTCGACTTCTTTCTTGCATTAAATCCTGCTTATGTTTCCTTCATGCCATGGCAGATCATCACAAGCGTTTTCGTTCATGCAGATTTCTGGCACTTCTTTGTAAACATGCTCGTCCTTTTCTTCTTTGGAGGAGAGCTTGAAAAGAGGTTGAGCAGCAGTAATTATCTTAAGATATTCCTTCTCTCTGGAATTTCGGGAAGCATAGCTTATCTATTTTACTCTTATACGATAAATTCCTATGTACCAGCACTCGGAGCATCGGCCGCAATATTCGGTGTAATGGGTGCGCTTGCAATAATTGCACCACACATAAGGGTTATAATATTTCCTTTTCCGATTCCGATAAGCATAAGAATCGCCATAATAATATTTGCCCTTTACGATCTAGTATTCCTACCTTTTTCTTACAGAACGGGAATAGCTCATGTCGCGCACCTTGCAGGCTTGCTCGTTGGACTTTATTACGGAAGAAGGTTTAGGATGAGGAGGTATGAGTGGTGGAGCCTGTAGCTGTATGGATTGAAAGGGAGAGGTTTGAGGGGAGAATGGTGAAATGTCTGACGGTAATACTCAGAACGAGGGGATGTTCATGGAACAGATGTCTCATGTGCGGTTACAAAAAGGACACAGATAAGGATATCAGGGTAAGCGATCTGATAAATCAGCTTGAATCTGCTCTGAGAAGATTTAACGGTCCAGAAGTTTTGAAGATATTCACATCGGGAAGCTTCTTTGAACTTGAGGAGGAATTCAGGAGATACGTTTACAGAAGGGTTGAAGAGCTGGGATTCAGGAAGCTAATAGTCGAGAGCAGACCTGAATTCATAGGGGATGTAGTTGATGAGATCAGAAATCTCAAGTTCAGAGTGGAGGTTGGAATAGGTCTGGAGACTTCGAACGATTTTATAAGGGAATACTGCATAAACAAGGGTTTCAGATTCAAAGATTTCATGAGATCTGCAGAGCTCCTGAAGTCGAACGGTATAGGTGTCAAGGTTTACCTTCTACTCAAACCACCTTTCTTATCCGAGAGGGAGGCAATCGAGGATGTACTGAGATCTGTTGAGGATGTAAGGGAAATAGCCGACGTAATTTCTTTGAACCCGACAAACGTCCAGTCAGGTACCTATCTGGAAAAACTCTGGATCAGAGGTCTGTACAGACCTCCCTGGCTCTGGAGCGTGGTGAAGGTTCTGAAGGAAGTCGAGGGGGTAGAGATAATATCCGATCCAGTCGGGGCGGGGAGTCCGAGAGGACCTCACAACTGCGGTAAATGCGACAGGATGGTCGCAAATGCAATAAAGAAGTTTTCGCTGACACAGGATAAATCCGTTTTTGATGAACTCAAATGCAAATGCCTGAAGATATGGGAAAAGGTATTGGAGCTGGAGAGTTATTCAAGAACACCTCTTTTCTCATGATGTATCTTATAAAAAAGAGGTTGAGGGATTTTGAGTTACTTGGATCGAGGGGATTTGTGGAGTTCGATTTCTCACCATTTCTTGATCTCAAGATCAGAGCTAATATTAAGACAGAGCTTGCATTCTGCATATCAACTGCCAATTCTTCTGCAGTTTCGGGATTGAGGTTTCAAAAGCTTTTGGAAAATCTAAAAATCGACGATATTTCGGTGGATGAAATTGAAGAAATTCTGAGGATTTCGCACGTAAGGTTTCACTCAAAAAAGGCTGTTTACATAAAATCTGCAATAGATTCATTTGACGTAGTTGAAAGGGCTTTGAAAATGAATACGAAAGACGCTAGGGAATATCTCGTCAGGATGATGAAGGGTCTCGGATATAAGGAGGCGAGTCATTTCCTGAGGAATGTAGGAAGGTTTGATGTTGCAATAATCGACAGACATGTACTTGGATGGCTCAGAGAAAGAGGATATATAGAAGAAATTCATGGAAGTTTGAAATCATCTGAATATAAGAGAATAGAAGGTATATTGCGTGAAATAGCCTCGGAAAGGGGTGTTACACTGGCAGAGCTCGATCTGATGATATGGTACGAAAAAACCGGGAAGATTCTGAAATGAGCTAGATCAGCTCCAGAGGCTGTCAACTTCCCTTACAGGCTTTCCTGCCTTTGTCTGCGGTGCCAGGTAATCTATGAACCTTCTTGGAGATACTCCGTACAGCTTAAACGTTATCTTTATCGGTGAAAGTACTGCGTCTTCATCCGCAAAGTTTACCTTAGATACGTAAGCTGTCTGCTTGTTCAGGTATACCGTTATCTCGTTCTCGCTCCTCCCCTTCATGAGCTCAGATCTAGCAGTATCAAGAATCCTCTGTCTCCTTAAAAGATCCCTGAACCTGTTCAGATCCCATGCCCTTGCCTTAAGATCTCCATTTCTTATCTCTATCTCCGCATCCGGAAAAAGGTTCTTAACGGCCCTTATGACCTTTTCAGGATCTTCAGTGGGATGTATTCTCGTTTTTATCTCTATCTCAACCCTCCTTATAAGCCGATCAAGTATATCTCTTACCTTTTCCCTGAACTCCTTCAAGCTCGACTTATTTTCGATCGTGATATTAGCTATTTCCATTGCCCTTTTCATGTTCCACGAGAGCTCCCTTCTATCCCTTTCCATCAGCTCTTCGATTGTCCTGACGTCATCACCTCTCCTTCTTTCAAGAGCTCTTTTGAACCTCAGCTCGATCGGTGCCTCTATGTTTATGAGTATGAAGTCATCTCCAAACTCCTTTTTGAATCTGTTTACCTCATCTATACCCCTTATACCGTCCACAACAACAACACCAATATCCTTTCCCTTCTCCCTTATTATAGGAATGCATCTCTTTGCAATAGCATCCATTCCCTCTTTTTTCCTAAGCTCTTCAGCAATTCTCGCCAGGTTTTCATCGTTTATCTTCAATCCCCTCTTCTCTGCCTCCTCCCTCACGACATCCCCCATGCATACGACTGGTATTCCCATATCCTTTGCAACTGCCGATGCCGTGCTTTTACCACTTAGAGGAAGTCCGACAAAAGCTATGACCCTCATGAAACCACCTTTTCGAATATGTTGAAATCATTTAGGAAGCAAAGCGCTCAGGATAAAGCAGTCATCGTAAAGCAGGACGAACGAAATTAGGCCAGCTATCAGTAAAACTCTGTTTACGTATCTGTTATCCGATCTGAATAGACCTAAAGAGAATTTTTTATTCGATACAGGCCATAGAGGTGCGAATCTTCTGTAAGTCATGAGATCTGCGATTATGTGAAGATTTATGCCTGCAAAGGCACCGAGAAATCCGGGATAGAATCCGAATCCTATTTTATATGTTATGAGCCCCGTCAGAATTCCGAAGATCAATGCGAACAGAAAGCTGTGCGTGTACTTTCTGTGACCCACACCGATTTTTAAATCCAAATCGGGAAATGTCGAAAAGACAAGTGCTATGAGAGCCGTAATGAGCGACATTTCATCCCACGAATCTGTCAGGTACATTGCAATCGATAAAAAAATTAAGGAAAATCCCACGTGCCCTTCTTTGTACATCACTCGATCTTTATAAACCTCTTCTTAACACTCTCAGCCTTTGGAATTGTTATCTCGAGAATTCCGTTATTATAGCTTGCCTTTATCTTTTCAAAGTCGACTTCCGTCGGAATAGATATCTTCCTGTAAACCCTTCCTATCCTCCTCTCCCTTCTCAGGTAATTTACCTCTTTCTCCTCTTTTTCCTCTTTTCTCTCAGCCCTTATAACGAGATCTCCGTCCTCTATCCAAATCTCTATATCCTCCTTATTGAACCCAGGTAGATCCGCTATAACCCTTATGCGCTCTCCCTCATCGACGACGTCAACCGGAAACGTCTCAACCCTACTTATAACTCTAGGTCCTATCCTTTCAAACTCTTCGAATAACCTGTTTAATCTCTCCTGCATCCTTCTGAGTTCTTCGAACGGATCAAAAATCATACATCTACCCCCCTTTTTTAACCTATTTTTCCTAACCTTAAGTTAGGTAAAATATTATATAAATTTTTTGCTCAATTATGTTTATATAAAAACCTATTTTTTAATCTATCTGCAAAATCTTTAAAAGAAGTTTAGACAAGATATAACTGAGCCGGGGTTGCCGAGTGGTAAGGCGGCGGCCTGCTAAGCCGCTCCCCTCTGGGGTCGTGGGTTCGAATCCCACCCCCGGCGTTTGCTAGTCCATGCTCCGCAAGGATGACGTATTCTTTTAACTTCATTTCCACAAATTCTGATAGATTCGGGATCAACTCTTTAGCTCTGGCAAGAACATTTTTATCTATGTAGAGGGTTAATTTTGTCTTGTTGAGCTTAGCTCGAGGCATGTTAATTCTTGATCAAGAACCATTATGTCCCGACATAAACGGGACAAGGGGTTTTCTTTTACAATTATCGAAACATATGATATTTTCATTTCCGTTACCTTTCTAAACGATTAATATAATTTCCACCTAATTAAACCCATTCAGCTTATCTTAATTGCTATTTAATATAATGACTTACACAATCCTACTGAACAACAACTCTTATAACCTAACAATTCTAAGGAAAAATATGCTGCAACATTAACCGATCTTCTGAAAGAATTGAAAGAGATTAAGAAGAGGATTGATCTTCTTAATGCCAAGATAGACAACTTTTTAGGCTTTGAAGGAGCTCAGAAAGATGCCTCACGGAATGCAATCCCAAGGAAATCTCAGATCTCACAGGATTGTCCCTGATAAAGGTTTTGGAAGTGCTGAAAGAACTTGTATGAGTGCAAAGTCCTTTACTTCAAATTTTTTTAACCGGAATCTCAACATATGGTATGGAACTTGCGATAAATCCCAGCAGAATCATAAGCACCCTATGCTACTCTGTTCTGAAGGTAGATCCCTATACGAACTGTTCGTATTCATGCAAGTACTGCTATGCCAGATGGTACAGGGGAGGCGAGCTAAGGCCAAGATTAAAGGCCCTAGGAATGTTCTTAAAGGTTGCTAAGAAGCTCGAGTTAAGGCTTGCGTTCAGAATTGCAACCCTTGTAGAACCACTTCAGGATATAGAGGAGAGAAGCAGGATAACTCTCAAGATCTTAAGGATAGCACTGGATCATCAGATCCCGATAATACTCTCAACGAAATCTGACAGGATATCCAGGAATCCGTGGAGGGAAGTCATAAACTCCATGGCAAGAGAAACTCTGATAGTTGTTCAGATGTCTTTAAGCTCGTTAAGGAATAGAGATCTCGAACCAAAAGCACCAGATCCGCTGAAGAGGCTTGAAGCACTTAACAGCATCGATGCTCCAAAGGTTTTGAGACTTCAACCACTAATTCCAAATTATTCGTTCTCCGATGCTGAGGAGTTTGTGGAATTCGTGAGGGATTACGTTGATCAGATAACGGTGGAGCAGTTGAGAATTGAAAGGAGTGAAATCGATTTTTACAAAAAATTCTGGGACAGATGGAGTTACTACTCCTTCGAAGGTGATCTTTTAAGGGTTGATGCGCCCGAGATATTGTACGAGTTAAAGAAGGCATGCAAAAAGTACGGAGTGGGATTCGGACTCTGCAAGGAGGGTTACTTCAACCTTGAGAACGTGAACTGCTGCGGCATGCATCATCTGGATGTCAAGATAAGACCTACTATTAGGGAGCTATACAGGGAACTCTTGAATAAGGGAAGGATAAGGCTGGATGATATTGATAGGGTATTCGAACGTTACCTATTCGGCGAAAAGCTGGAAGATCTTCCAAGGGTAATAAGGAAGGCCCTGAAATTCCACGAAAAAGTACTGTTAAAATCCATAAGGGACAATAACGTATTAACACATCTCACACCCCTTATGAAAATAGAGGATTCACACATAGTACTGCGTGAAGTTTAACTTTTATCCTGGAACAAGTCTGACAGCATATATCTCCTCAAAAAATAGATTTCTCTTCTTCAGGATCTCATACCTGTATCCTCTTTTTCTTATTTCTTCAAATACATGAGGCACGTTAAATGATGAAATTATAAGGATAATTCTTCCGTTTTCCGCGAGAACATCTCTTACTTCATCCAAAAACCTTTTTATAACTTCTATTCCATGCTTTCCACCATCTATGGCAATATCCAGCCAATCCTTCTGCTTTTCTTCCTTTCCCAGCTCAAGATACGGTGGATTAAAAAGTATAAGACTGAACTTCTTCTTTATACCCCTCGTCAAATCCGTCCTTATTACGTTTATACCCCTTCTCCTTGATTCCCTGACGGCAAACGGGTTTATGTCTGTTGCAACGAGAAATCTGCATCTTTCCTTAATCCTTTCCGAGACGTACCCGCTTCCAACACCTACCTCCAGAACTTCATCTTCCTCATTCACCTCTTCAATTGCTACCTCGAGCAGAAGCTCCGAATCCTCGGAGGGCGGATATATCATGTGATCGAATTGACTATTTCTGCATAAGTACATGCATCTACATCTTCCGCCCTCTTTTCCTTTATCTCGTCAGGTACTTTTATACTTATCCCTTTTTTCTCTGCCCATTCCTTTAAAACCTTTCCCAGCATCTTTCTCCTATTTGAAAAAACAAACCTTATCATGTCCTCAAAGAGTTCCTTGTCCCTAACTTCTATCTCCGGTTCGGGAACTATTCTGACTATGGCTGACTCGACCCTGGGTCTAGGCACAAAAGCCTCGGGTGGTATGATATCGAGTATTTCAGCCCTGCAGTAAGCTCTGGCGACAACGCTTAACCTCCCGTATTTCTTGCTTCCAGGTTTTGCTATGAGTCTCTCGGCGAATTCCTTCTGATACGTTATAACAGCCAGCTTGAAGTTGTGCTTGAAAAGCTTGAAGGTTAGTGGTGAGGAAATCTTATAGGGTATGTTTGCTATGAACTTATCGAATTTAGGAAATTCAACCTTTAAAGCGTCTCCGTGAATTAACTCGAATCTGTTATCTTCTATCTCTTTTCTGAATTTCCTCTGAAGATATCTGACGAATCTTTGATCTATTTCTATCCCGTATACCTTCTTAACGTTCTTTAAGAGAAGTCTCGTAAGCTTTCCGGTTCCACATCCGACCTCCAGAACTACGTCATCGTAACTCAGATCGGCATACCTTATTATCTTCTTCAAAAATCTAACGTCCTTTAAGACGTACTGACCCTTCGATCTCAGGAGCCTCATAACTCCTCAACTTCTTTCTTCATCATCTTTGCCCTTTCTTTCGCACTGTAACCTGTAAGTTCCTCTATAAACATGTTATACGTTTTTATCGTCTTAACTGCTATTTCATCGGGGACATTTGGATTTGTTTTCGATTCTGCGTAGAGTTTTTTATCTCTTATCGACAACCTTAACTCCTTGATGGCACCGAACCTTACAAGGTATGTGTCCCCCTCCTTTTCAAAACTCCCGAAGTACTTCTTTATGAGCCTCTCAAGTCTCTCGGTACTCGGCTCAAATCCCCTCTTAAATTTGTACTCCCTCATAAGCAGAAGTGATAAATATTGTTTTAGAAGATTTTCTATATGAATGAATTTGAAACGAGAATAGTTGTGGATAAAGTGGATATAAGGAGTCCGATAATATTTACGAGTTTTCCCGGCATAGGTTTGGTAGGAACGATAGCTACTGCGCATTTCATATCGGAGCTCGACCTTGAGAACATAGGCATAATAGAATCGAGGAGTCTGCCCCCTATAGCATCGCTCATAGACGGAATAATACAGCCACCTGTGAGGATATATCAGTCGAGAGAATACGAATTCATACTCATACATTCAGACGTCCCAATACTCCCCTACGCATCCTACGAGATAAGTCAGATAATAGTCGACTGGGCAATAAGCATCGAAGCAAAAAGGATATTTTCCCTTGCAGGAGTGGCGACGTTCGAGGATAAGAAGAGGGTTTTCGGTGCGGCAACGACAAAGGAGTTGCTAGATGAAATAAGGAAATACGTTGAGATATTCAAAAGCGGAACGATATCCGGGATTGCGGGATGCATACTGAACGAATGCGTTGCCAGAAAGTTCCCCGGGCTTGCCCTTCTCGGTGAAACCCTGGGATTCAATCCAGATCCGAGAGCGGCAGCCGAGGTCATAAACGTACTGAATAAGATGTTCAACTGGGAGATAAGCATCGATAAGCTGATTAAAGAGGCCGAGATAATAGAGGCACAGATGCAGAAGCTGGCCGAGCAGGCTAAATTGCATGAGGAAAAAATTGTAAAAAGAGAGGAGTTACCGATGTATGGGTGATGCCTATGAGATGTCTAGTGCTGACCGGTATATCTAAGAGGATAATAGACAATCTTATAAAGAGGTTCATAAGGACTGTAGAGCTTAGAAGCGCCCACAATGTGGCAACTGCATTGAAGGCAGAGCAGGGTGATAGCATATTCCTAACTTCCGCTAAGACTTTCGACATAGACAGAGGAACGTCAGGTGTTATAGCTAGGGTTGTAGGCAAGGAGGTCATATCACATTCAATAGTGTTCGCGACCGAAAGCATGATACAGGAAAGCGAGATGACTGTAGTGAGATTAAAGCTGGACGTAAGGGGTGTTGGAAGGATAATCAGGGTTTACAATGCCGGAATACTCGACATGACAGAGGCGGATATAGTAGAGGTAAGCTACTTCGATGCAAGGTAAAATGATAGATTACAGAAAGATAATATTACTAATAGCATTTTTAGTCGTAGATATAATCCTAACATACGTTTTTATCGAGGTCTATTCCGAATACCTGTGGTTCAGGTCTGTAGGATACGATAACGCGTACATATCGATGATAATTTACAGAATACTTCTGTTCGTAATAGCATTCTCGATATCTTTCTCAATACTAACGATCAACGGGTTTATTACGAAGAAGACGATAGAGGACTTTATAGGGTACAACATAAGGTACTACTATCATGTGGACGTAATCATTTCTCTTATAATCGCATACGCCGTTTCAGGAGACTGGATAAAATTCGTTTACTTCTTGAATTCAACGGAATTCAACCTTGTAGATCCTATATTCAAAAACGACGTTTCCTTCTACGTGTTCAAAATCCCATTCATTAGGATTATTTTAGCAGTTATTGCAACAACCATAGTATTCTGCTTTATTATTTCGTTCGTATACTACGCTTATTACTTCAGATGGGTAAGAAGTTACGAGGAATTCAGGGAGATATTTCCTGATCTGGGTTACGTTCACATATCTTCCCTTTTCGCTGCCGTATTCATCATACTGGCAGTTCATCTGTACATATCCAGATTCGAGCTTATCTTCTCTCAGCACGGTGTTGTATCGGGTGCAAGCTGGGTTGAGGTAAATGTGACTATGCCCTCAATGCTTTTCCTGTCTTTCGCATCGATGGGTTTCGCAGTAGCCTCGATTTACTTCGGAAGAAGAAGACTAGAATACCTAGCCGTTCTCTTCCTGATATTTCTCGTAATATGCGCGTTTGCCATAGGTGTCGTGCCATTTTTCTTCCAGAAGTTCAAGGTAGAGCCAAACGAGCTGGAAATGGAATGGAACTACATAAACTACAGCATACACTATACGAGATTTGCTTTCGGACTTGAAAACGTAAAAAGAATACCGTATGAGATCGATGAAAACATAACATCCGAAAAGATCGAGAGACACAGGGGTACGATAGATAACATAAGATTATGGGATCACAGACCACTTCTTGATGTCTACAGGCAAATACAGCAGATAAGAACTTATTACGTTATAAGCGATGTGGACGTCGACAGGTATTACGTTAACGGAAAGTACACACAGATAATGATATCAGCCAGGGAGCTTTCGACAGAGCTTTTGCCGAGAAGAGCTAAGACATGGGTCAACGAACATCTCATATACACGCACGGATACGGAGTAGTTGCCTCTCCGGTAAACGCGATATCTGAGGAGGGTCTGCCCGAGCTGATAATAAGGGACATACCACCCAGCGGAATGATAAGGATAGAGAGACCAGAGATATATTACGGTGAGCTAACAAACGATTACGTCATAGTTAACACGAAACAGGATGAGTTCGACTATCCTCTCGGTGATAAGAACGTATTTACGAAGTACAAGGGAATTGGGGGTGTCAGACTCGATTCATTCTGGAAAAGACTGCTGTTTTCAATGAAGTTCGGAGATGTGAACATAATACTGAGTCAGTACCTTACAGAGGAGAGCAGGATACTCATGCACAGGAATATAGTTGAAAGAGTGAAGATCATAGCACCTTATCTTGAGTACGACAGGGATCCGTATATAGCTGTGATAAACGGAAGACTCTACTGGATAATAGACGCATACACTATTCTCGAGGACTTTCCGTATTCATACAAGTATAACGGTATATGTTACATAAGAAATCCCGTAAAGATATTCGTGGACGCCTACAACGGAACAGTGGAATTCTACGTAATCCAGGATGAACCAGTCGTAAAAACCCTTGAAAAGGCGTTTCCGATATTCAAGTACGAACTCGATGAGGGTAAGAGGAGGCATATAAGGTATCCCATAAACCTTTTCGACATTCAGGCTCATGTCTACTCGATATATCACATGGATGACGTTGAAACCTTTTACAACAGAGAGGATGTCTGGCAGATTCCAAACGAGATGTTTGAAAGGTTGAAGATAGAGATGGAACCGTATTACGTGATATTAAGCCTTGAAAGCAAGCCTGAGTTCATATTGATGCTTCCATTCACACCAAAGGACAGGGAGAACCTCGTAGCATGGATGTGCGCAAGATGTGATGAGAAGTACGGCGAATTAATACTGTACGAGTTTCCAAAGGGCAGGCTGATATACGGTCCAATGCAGATAGAGGCGAGGATAGATCAGAATCCCGAGATATCGAAGCTCTTCACTCTGTGGGGTCAGGTGGGTTCGAGGATAATAAGGGGTAATCTCTTGGTAATTCCGATAGAGGGCTCGATACTCTATGTTGAACCGATATATTTAAGGGCTGAGAGATCGCACATTCCAGAGCTTAGAGGAGTCATAGTTGCACACGAGGAGAGTCTCGTAATGGATTCAAATCTTTATACGGCAATAGAAAAGCTCATAGGCGTAAAACCAGCTGTCATTCCTGAAAGGAAGGAGGAGAAAAAGATGAAAGGTATTGGTGAAATCGTAAAAGAGGCTATGAAGGCTTACGAAAGAGCACTTGAAAGCATAAGAAAAGGTAACTGGAGCGGATTCGGTTACTACCTCGAGAGAATAGGAGAACTTCTGGAAGAGCTGAACAAAAGCGTGGTAAAATGAGAAATATCCTTGTTATATTTGGAATAACGCTTATGGGTGTTATAGGAGTGTCCATACTCTCTCCAGCATTTCCTGAGATTAAAACAGGATTGAACATATCAGATTTTGAAGTTGCAATGCTTATAACAGCATTCACACTTCCAGGAGTTTTCCTGGCACCTGTGATGGGCTTCTTTGCTGACAGGTTCGGAAGGAAGAAAACAATAGTGCCATGTCTCTTTTTGTTCGGTTTAAGCGGTTTTCTCTGCTCGTTTGCTGATTTCAAAACAATGCTCTTACTAAGATTTTTTCAGGGCATAGGTGGAGCTGCATTGACTTCGCTTGCCGTTACGCTCATAGGTGACATATACGATGGTATTGAGAGGGTTAAGATCCTCGGATACAATACGAGCGTTTTAAGCATAGGACTTGCAATATATCCTGCAATAGGAGGATTGCTTGCAGAGATAAACTGGAGATTTCCGTTCTTACTTTTCCTATCGGCCATACCAATCGGACTTATTGCGATGACAATCGAATACAGGTACTGCGGTACGAGAATTCCCGTTAGGGAATACTTCGTAAGGAGTTTCAAGCTTTTTTTGAGAAGGGAAGTCTTAATAGGATTTCTTTCTGGATGCACAGTCTTCATAATAACTTACGGAACCTTCATGCTCTACATACCCTTTCTGCTCGAGATAAAGTTCAACATCAGTCCCTTCTCAAGAGGACTCGTCCAGTCTTCAACGTTACTATTCACGGCGATAATAGCTTCTAGACTCAAGTTCTTCATAAAGAAATTCGGTCAGGGGAAGACTATATGCTTCGGTTTTATAAGCTATGCTGCATCGCTCCTTTTCATCCTGAACTCCCAGAACCTCTTGACATTTCTGATAGGCGTAATAGTGTACGGTCTTGGTCATGGGACTGTTCTTCCAACGCTTCAAAACCTCATAGTTTCGCTCGCTCCCATGGAGAACAGGGCGATAGTCATGTCCTCCTACAGCTCGATGATAAGGATAGGTCAGACAACTGGTCCTATGATATCTTCTGTTCTAGCATTTTACTCAATAGGATATGTCTTCCTAGCATCGACAATTCTGGCAATATCCCTCGCAATCCTAAACTATTTCAACAGGGATTGATATCATGAAGATGTGTTCATAGTTTTCAGATGCAGGAGATGCGGCAGATACCTCTATGCGAGAGCAGGTATGAAGTCTAGGATATGTCCTACATGCGGATTCAGAAACGATCTGAGAAGGGTTTTGGTTGTTGCAAGGGTGGAAGATGATAGAAAGGCTAGGGAGATTATAAGGAGATTTCAGGGAACAGGTACGGGATTCAGAAGTCTAGATGAGACTTCTCAGCCTTAATAGGATTTTCCTTCTTTCAAATGAGTTAAGCCTGCTCTGCTCTATAACTGACTTCATGAACTCCAGTACTTCATCGTAGAGCCTTCTACTGATAGGGAATGGGACTCCGTCCTTTCCTCCAAGAGCTAAGCAGTACTTCGCAGGATCCTGTTTATCGAATTCAACGTTGTATATGATATCCGATATCAGCGCAAGAGCCCTTATCAGACCCTTCCCGAAACCCCTTATAAGCAGCAGGTCTTCAAAGCTCTTGGGCTGTATCTCGTAAAGCCTCTCGATAAGATTCCAGTCGATTTTCCTCGGAATAACGAACCTTTCTTCTTTCTTAACCATCGATATCAGCTTTCTGTAATCCCTTCTGAAAGTTCCATCCCTTACAACGTCGATCATGACTTCTCTTGCCTCCCTGCTCTTTCTCGATGCTATGTTCATGACGTAGTCTTCTATCCTCCTCGTTACTATACCTGAATGTGGATTCTCTATTCTTACATCTCCACCGAAGACATCCCAGTGATATCTCCTCGCCATCTTTATCCTTGTGTTCATCCCCTGCTGAATTACAGTCCAGTACTTTCTTGAGAATATTATCACGTGATGGTATATGTCGTATCCATCCTGTATGAGCGAGTTGTCCACCTTTGCAGTCAACCTGCTTATCCTTACAAGTCTTTCTGGATCGATACCGAGTTCGAGCGAGAGGGATCTTATCTCTTCCGGAGTCTTGAGGGCATTCAGACCCTTGCCACCTGCTATTTTTACCCCGAACTCCCCCTCGTTCAAAACGGATTTTAAGACACCGGTCAGAACTGTCGTGGAACCAGAAGAATCCCAGTCGAATCCCAAAACGTTTGAAAAAGACTGAAAGAAGATAGGGTTCGATATCCTCCTTATGAATTCCCTCTCACCGAATTCATCTATTATAACCGTTATTATCGATCTAGCCAGATCCTTCATCCTCTTTAAAAGCCAGTAGGGGACACTTCCTGTATGGAGGGGTAAATCCACGACTTTCACATCTGAAGTTGTGTCTGAAATTATAAAAAATTTGAGTTGTGTTTGTATAGGGACACCTTCATAAATAAACAATGGTAGATTCTATGCGATGGGATGCGGTGTGAAGGAAATAAAGCAGGTAATAGTAGTCAGGGAGGATCTGAAACTTTCAAGGGGAAAGCTTGCCGTTCAGGTTGCGCATGCATCCATAATAGGTTACGAGAAATCTGACAGAGAAATCATCAGGATATGGAAGGAACAGGGGCAAAAGAAAATAGTATTGGGCGTTTCCAGTCTGGATGAGCTTTTAAGGATAAAGGAAAAGGCCGAAAAAATGGGTTTGGTTACGGGAGTAGTTGTTGATGCCGGGCTGACAGAGATTCCACCAGGTACCATAACGGCTGTAGTAATAGGCCCTGACGAATCGAAAAAAATAGATAAGGTGACGGGCAATCTTCCGCTTTTGAAATAACCAAAAAATATTTTAAACGTTATGTGCTCCCTAAAATTGAGCTCCGGTGGTGTAGCCCGGCCAATCATACCGGCCTTTCGAGCCGGTGACCCGGGTTCAAATCCCGGCCGGAGCATAAAATTATCACATATAATCGCTTAACAATACATATAGTAAAAAGTTCCGATTTGAAGTGGGAATATTTCTAAAAACATCTCTGAAATAAAAACTTTAAAAGAATTATTTACCGAAGTTGATCAAGCACTTGAATCCTTGGCCTCTTCAATTATACGTTACATTAAATGCCTTGCTGACCTAGAAATTATTTCAGAGAACTCCAAAGATGCTTTAATCGACTATGCGAGCAATATAAGTATAATTAGAGAAGTCTAACCCTTTAATGTCCCTAACTTCAGCTACAAATGGACAGTATTTATGGACACAATTATACCTGGAGAATTTTATATCCTCTTTTTGAGCAATCTTACCAAATTAACCGTATAACTAAATTAAGATAATTTGATGAAATAGATCATCTATCAGATTCTATTACGTTTAGGGACGAGATGCCTCAATATCATTTAGTTAGTAATCCCTCAATCACGGGAGCGATCTTACCTGCAAGTGCAACGCCTATCCAAATAAATAATGCAATGACGGCAATTTCAATTCCGTATCTCAACTTGAACGTACCGGTTGCAATTGCTGCAAGTAAATCTGTTGCAACTGCCGCCAGTATTGCAGCTTCAACTCCGAATTTTATTGTTAGAAAAATCATTAATGCGATTAAAGGTATTGCTATAATTCCTCCAAAGACTACGATAACGTATGGATTCGTGTTACTTAATTTGCTTATAACTGCGCACATTCCCGCCATTCTCGGGCACATTATGAAAAAAGCGAATGCTACTGCCAGCAGAATATAATTTCCGTTCATAGCAATAATTCTTTAATTCTTGTATATTTGCATTCTGATCTAGTCCAATCTGCAGACAATCAATCTAAGATGAACTTTGTAACCGTAATCGTGTACACAGTATTTCCGGTTACCTTAAAAACGATCTTACTAAATTAACTATAACGTAATTTTGGTAAGACTTAAACAATGGATTGTGCATCCTTGTGGGCACAGCATTATCGATTCCGGGGTTACGTCAATTCCTATCTTACCAAATATGTCGTATAATCAATTTGATAAGACAGCTTTAACAGAATCGTAAATCCAGATCCTTTGTGGACACAAGTATCGACCAAAAATATTGTGGACGCAGTTACTAGGTCATGGTTACCGAGTAGTTATGGGCATAGCTATTGATCCATCTTTGTGGGCACAGAATTATCGGTTCCATCTTAAAATGATCTTACCAAATGAAGCATCCATTTAATTTGGTAAGACAGAATTAACATAACCCTGGAATCGGTAACGCTGTGTCCACAAGCATTATTACATTATAATATAAAAAGAAAAAGAAATAATAATTAAAAATCAAAAGCTGATAATAGAAGATATCTGCATTATTTTCCTCTCTATTTTCCTTATTTCCTTTTTTAACTCTTTAGCTCTTTCTTTCCTGGCTATAAGTACAGGATCTGCGGACTTCCCCAGGTATTTCCACTTTCCGTTTTCTATCACGTAATAATAGACCGTGGGGACAACTCTTGCAGTTTTGTTTGCCATATCTTACATATTTGCTTACTATGGATCTTCCGTCTTCTCTTAATTTCTCTAATTCCTCCTTCAGTCTTTTCTTCTCTTCTTCTAACCTCTTTATTATGTCCAATATAATTATCACCCGTGAACCCAAATAACATTACACTTATCACAGAACTCATAAACTACATTTCCCAGCTTTATCACGGTTTTATCGTGATTGCACTCGGGTTTTCCGTGCTTTATTCTGTATTCGGGATTTATAACTAACTTATACATTTGAATCTACCACCCATAGCTTACAATTAACGTAAGTATGTCTTAATACTCTCTTTAATTCGCCAAAATGTTTACATTTTTCACAATTAGATAGAAAAATAATATCCATCTTTTTAGGACAATATACGGCTTTTATAGAAGTGTTGCTTGCAAAATCTCGCCTTTTAAGGCTGGGATACGCAAGGAGGCAGTGAAGGGGTTG
>CAYYFC010000029.1:0-19739 GCA_964471215.1 uncultured archaeon
AGGTTGAGATTAGATTTATAGGGAAGTAGCTAACAAAACCTTGCAATTCAAGGCGGAGATGAGCGAGGGGAGATGTTGTAGGTATTTTTAAATATTGAATTACTAGTTTAAAGAGATAAGGAAAATAGCCAATGATAAAGAGTACGATTGTCTTCAGTATACAAGCCCCGTATGAAGCCTTAGCAGTAAAGGCAGGTGGAACAGAAGAAGCTCTGCACCTTTAGCAGAGTAGTTCACTCTCCCATGGTGAATCGGTTTAGCAACATACTTAAGTATTTCTACTGAAATCATAAAGTATGAGAAGGCCTGCAGTTGCCGGGTCTTTTTATCCTTCAAGCAAGGAGTCGTTAATGGCTATGCTAAGGGAATTCGTGAGCTATAATCCAGACGAGTCGATAATAGCAAGTGTCTGCCCACACGCAGGGTATATATACTCAGGAAGAACGGCTGGGAAGGTGTACTCACTGATACCGCAGGTTGAGACCTATGTCCTCGTTGGACCAAATCATACCGGATACGGTTCCGCCGTTGCCGTATCACGCGAGACTTGGCTGACACCGCTAGGAGAGGTTGATGTTGATGTTGAATTTATAGATGCCATGCCAAAGAGAGTCGTAGACTTAGATGAAACCGCGCATAGATTTGAGCACTGTTTGGAGGTTCAGATCCCGTTCCTGCAGTATATAAACATGGGAAGAGATTTTAAAATAGTTCCAATATGCTTAGGTTTGCAGGATGAGGAAACGGCGAGAGAAGTCGCTGATGAGATATTAAAGGCAAAGGATGAAACGAAAAGAGAAATAGTTGTCATAGCATCATCAGACATGCATCACTATCTGCCCGATGAGGAATGCAGGAGGCTTGACGAGATAGTTATAAAGTCCATACTCTCGATGGATGTGTCTAAGTACTACAAGACGATATATGATCTACAGGCAAGCGTCTGCGGATACGGTGCCATAGCAGTTGCCATGATCTATGCTAATAAGTTTAATGCCAGAGCTGATCTGATTCATTATTCCACAAGCGGTGACGTTGAACCGATGCACGAAGTCGTGGGATATGCTGGAATAGTATTCAGAAGGTGATTTCATGAAGGAGTTAATAGAGTTCATAAAATCTCTACCCGGAAGAAGATTCATCAATGAAGTTGAAGAAATCGAAAGGAAGTTGAAGTCCGTAAAAAAGGAAGATCTGAAGGGTAAAGATGTCGAGGAACTGTTTAGGTTGGAATCAGAGTTAAAGGATATCGCGAGAAGGGCTATTAAGGAGTTGTTGAGTGATAGGGCATTCGAGTTGATAAAGAGAATTTCGGTTATAAACTATGCCATTTTGAAAGACGCTGCAAGAGAAGTGTATCCACATTTTGAAGAATCCCTGGAAGAATTGAAAAATTTGGGTCTGGTGTGGGAGGAGGATGGATACATATTCGTTAATAAGGAAGTACAGAGGATTTTGGAAGATTTTGAAACAAGGGAATACCATAAAAAGGCTGTGGAGTATTATGAAAGACTTGGAACAAGCCTGGAGAGCCTGGCTGAGAAGTCCTATCATTGCTTAAAAGCTGGCGATATAGAGAAGTCGTTTAAGGTATTTATGGATGCCGCAAATTCAATTTACGGCAGGCACAGGTGCGTTGAGAGGCTGATAGAAGTCGGTGAGAAGTTAATAAATAAGGTTAAGGAAAGAGATAGGGTAATAGGGACTCTCGGTAATCTCTATCTTATTATAAAAAGATACGACGAGGCTGAGAGTTGCTATAGGGCTGTTCTGAGGGAGTATATGAAGAGCAATGATGAAAGGATTGTTGGAGTTTTGAATAACTTGGCAAACCTTTATCATGCAAAGGGAGACTTTAAAAAAGCAGAGGAGACTTATAAGGAGTGTTTGAGGATACTACTTGAGAGGAATGAAGAGGAGTCGATGGTTAACATCCTGATCTCCCTTTCATCTCTTTACATGGACTTGAACAGATTTGACGATTCGGCAAAGTGTCTATACGATGCTTTGAGAATAGAGTATAAAAGGTCTAAAACCGATAAGAAGAGATTGTTTAACGTTGCAACGCTTCTGAATAACCTCGGATATGTTTACTCCAGAGCCAAGAATTTCGAAAATGCTGAAAAATTCTACAGAGAAGCAGTTAAGATTTACAGAGAGCTTGTAAAGGTCGACAGAGATCAATTGAAGAATCTGATGGCCGTATTAAATAACCTGAGCTCGATATACATCAATACAAATAGGCTGGACATGGCCAGTGAGATGCTGAAGGAAGTGGAAGATTACTGGGATGAGATACCACCCGATTTAAAGGTGAAGCTGTATTTCATAAAGGCAAAAACGCTTGAGAGAAGTGATAATAAAGAGGAGGCTATCAAGTACTATTTCAAAGCTGCCGCACTAGGATTTTTGATATTCAGAAACCTTGGAACGAGCGCGATAAACTTCATACACTGTTTTGACAAGGTTGAAGAGCTGGGAGATGATGAAACAAAGGGAGATGCATCGATTATGAAAAATGCAATATTAAAGCTGTATTACGGATCCAGATCAGGAATACCGAACGTTAAGTGCGGAAGACTAGGTAAAATTTTACTGGATGCCCTAAATGGTATAAGAAAGGAAATTGAAATAAGAGATGAGATAGATATGGCAGTTTACGTGCTCACAGATGAGTTGGTTAGATCTAGGGATAATCTATTTAAACAATGAATATTTTCACTTTAAATATTTCAAAATTATATTATATATCACATTTTCAATCGTTAGATTTTGGCACAGCCTCACAATAAATGCTAAAGCTTTTAAGTATTAAGACAGGCGTTTATAACAATGGACATATCAGTAGGAGTTCCAACCGGAGCAAGAGAGTTTAAAGAATTAACAAAAGAGGTTAAGGAACTGATAGAATATCCCGAGATTAGTGAGGAAGAATTTAATCAAATGTTGAAAAAAGCATCTGTTGGTTATGGAAAAGATTTGCCGCATAGAACTAAATCACTATGCCCAGAGACTAGAAAGGTTGTGGATGCTGTTGTTTGGGAAAAGAATGGAAAGGTTTGGATTACAAAGAGATGTCCAGAGGGTCTGATCACAGAACTCTATTATGAAGACGTAAACACTTATCAGAGGTTTAAGAAATGGCTCTTCAGTAAGAAGGTTTTAAAGACATACCACATTGACAGTAGTGGCTCCAACTGCCCGTTTGAATGTGGTCTGTGTAGGAGACATTACTCCCATACTTGTCTTCTTAACATAGTTTTGACGAACAGATGCGATTTGAGTTGCTGGTACTGCTTACCTGGAAATGAAAGGGTGTTGTTTAAAATAGGTGATGATATAAAATTTTTGGAAATCGGTAAGGTTTCAAAGGGATTGAAATTTGATAGGAAGGTAAGGATAGATGGATTTGAGGGCGAGTATTCGACTCCCGATAACCTAATGGTTTTAACATTTGAGAACGGAAAGGCAAAATGGACGAGGGTTACGAAGTTCCTGAGGAGATTTTATAAAGGCAAGATTCTGAAGATAAGGACGAGAGGAGGAAAGGAGGTAAGGCTGACTCCAGAGCACAGAGTCTTCGTATATGAAGGGGGTAGTGTTACCAAGAAGATGGCAAGAGATTTAAAGATAGGAGATAAGGTCATATGCCTGCTCGAATGCGAAATAACTAGTCCTTCATTAAACACTTTTAACACAGTTTGTCTCTGTAATCAAAGCTTGGAACAGGCGATACATTATGGAAGGTGTTCATATGGAGTCTGTTATCTAGCGGCAGCTCAGGGGAGCTACGATAATTCATGGAATTCCTCATTCAGCCCCATTGAATTAGAAGATTCCGATAATGAAATCGGAACAGATTTCCATATAATCCAGGATTTTTATCTAGATGATGTCTGCGAAATAGAGTGTTATGAATACAGCGGGTTTGTATACGATCTGGAAGTCGAAAGCGAAACTCATTCTTTTGTAGCGGCAGACGGAATACTCGTAAGTAACTGTTTCTTTTACGCCAAAGAAGGACAGCCGATTTACGAACCGACGCTTGAACAGATAAGGATGATGCTAAAAAAGGCGAAGGAAGAATTCCCCGCATGCAATGCCGTACAGCTAAGCTTGGACTACGATGAGAAGATATTGATTAAGGATGAGATGGGTTATATTCGTCCGGTAAAGATAGGTGAGTTTGTTGATGGACTTATAAAAAATTCCAGAAAGTTTTCTCATCCCATACCTCATGAAAGAAAGAGAATTGAATCGTTTTATGCTCTGAGCATAGACGATGGATTAAATCCGAGTTTTTGTAAGATAGAGGAGGTAATAAGACATAGGAATTACGATGATATACTGGAAATCGAAGTAGATTACGGTTGGAAGGTTAGAGTTAGCAGATCTCACAGTGTTTTTAAATTCGATGGAGATTTAAAAGTCGTTAGGGCGGACGAGCTCAGGGAGGGAGATATACTCATCGGAACTCTGAGAATTCCAAACGGTAAGGAACTAAAATACATAGATATCCTGGAGATCATATCGGATAATAGGCAAATAGCGGATGTATCTGAAAGCTCGGAAAATCATCTGAAAGCATATGTGAACTGTAGTCATATGTCATCAAAACAGCTAGAAATGGAAGATGTGATATCCGGTAATTCAAACAAATTAATTCCGGCCAATATTAAAATCTCTAAAGATCTAATGAGATTGTTTGGATATTACGTTAGCAGAGCTGTATGTAATGGAGATTCAATCAAATTCCGTTTTGATCTGGAAGAGAGAGAGCTTGTTGATGATTGTATCAGGTGTATAAAGAATTTATTTGGAATAGATCCATATACGGAAAAGAATTACGATTTGATATCAGTTGTTATCCGTGACAGAATTCTGAGGACGATATTGAGCACGATGTTTGGCGAAAAACCTAAAGAAAGAAGACTGTCATGGGTTATGTTTAATATAAACGACGAGTTTAAGCTGGAATTCTTAAGGACATATCTCAGATGCAACGGTGAGTTGAGGGTGGGAGGATACAGATACGAGATAATTCATAACGTGTTCTGTGATGAATTGGCAAGAGATCTAGTTTTATTACATCTCCAGCTTGGAATAATTCCAAAGATTAGAGAAGTTAAGGGATCTGGAAAGCTTAAGAAGATATTCGACGAATACGATGTGAATTACAAGGTAATCGTCGATGGCTTGGAAAATATCAGAAAGGCATCGATGTATGCTGAGCATGATGCAATCGCGAAGTTCTTAGACACAGGACGTAGGAGAGGTGTAAGATCTGTGGAGAGATTGCCTCTGAAACTGTTAAACATAAATTATAAACATAAGTCGATATCTAAGATGAAGCTAAGAGAAATTGTTGACCACATGATTGCAGACAGCGTGAAGTTTGCGGAGATCCTAAACCACATCTCCCACTCAAGCGTAGGATTCTTCAGGGTTAAAAGGATAAGAAGGGTTAAACCCAAGAGCTGCTATCTTTACGACATATCAATTCCAGATTCTCAGGCGTTTTTTGCAGGATTCGGTCTGTTATTGGTTCATAATACCGGAGGAGAACCAACTTTAAGAGAAGACCTCATAGAAATCATAAGAATTGCTAAGGAGGAAGGATACGATCACGTTCAGCTAAATACGGATGGAATAAGACTTGCGTTTAATCCTGAATTGGTCAGGAAAATTAAAGAGGCTGGTGTGAACACGATATACCTGAGCTATGATGGCATGACACCGCTCACAAACTGGAAGAATCACTGGGAGATACCGCTGATATTTGAAAATGTCAGAAGGGCAGGAGGACCAGGAGTAGTCCTAGTTCCAACTGTTATAAGAAACATAAACGATCATGAGCTCGGAGCGATAATAAACTTCGGACTGAATCATATAGATATCGTGAGAGGTGTTAACTTCCAGCCCATATCGATGGTTGGAAGGGTTCCGAAGGAAGAAAGGAGGATGTTTAGGATAACGATTCCCAAGGCTTTAAAAGAAATAGAGGAGCAGACAAACGGTGCAATTTCGGTTGAGGACTGGTATCCCGTACCAATTGCCGGTCACATAGCAAGATTCTTCGATGTGCTCTTGGACAAGAGATACTACATGACATCGCACTTCGCATGCGGTTGTGCGACATACGTGTTCCTGGATGGTGATAGAGTTATACCTATTACGAGATTTATAGACGTTGAGGGATTCGTCGAATTTCTGCTTGAAAAGGTCGAGGAGTTTGAAAAGCTCGATAAAACGAAGAAAATAGAGAGGCTTGAATTCTTAATTAAAAAGATCGAAGAGTTTGAAAGAAAGATTAAGCTCGGAAAGGACATGATATTCAAGTTCAGGAAGTTTTACGATGAATCCAGGGCACCAAAAAGCCTAAAGATCCTTAACATAATTAAGAACGTTCTGCTTCACGGAACTTACGCAACTCTCGGCGAGTTTCACAGAAAAGCCCTTTTCCTCGGTATGATGCATTTCCAGGATGAATACAACTACGATGTTGAGAGAACAGAAAGATGCGTGATACATTACGGAATGCCGGACGGAAGAATAGTCCCCTTCTGTGCATTTAATGTAATCCCGGAGGTTTACAGAGATCAAATTCAGGAGAAGTACAGTTATTCCAGGGAGCAGTACAAGAAACTGCATCCTGATTGGAGTTATAAGAAGGATAAGTACTTCAGAACTAAAGAATTTATAGAGAAGATGATGAGCAGCGAAGTCTACAGAAAGACTTACAATGTTAAGAACTATTTCGAGTGAGTATACGTGAAAATCTTATTTAAGATGTCATCTCAGGT
This sequence comes from uncultured archaeon, assembly GCA_964471215.1. Classification (GTDB taxonomy): domain Archaea; phylum Halobacteriota; class Archaeoglobi; order Archaeoglobales; family Archaeoglobaceae; genus Archaeoglobus_B. The sequence continues at coordinate 6,804 of CAYYFC010000029.1, forward strand.
TTTAACGTGAAAAAATGCTGAGAGATTGATTTGCTTGGACGCTGATGATTTTGCACCAATCAAAGATCTACTTCAATTACCCTTTTCTTTTCCTTAGCACCTTCTCTAACAGCCCTGACAAATGATCTTACTCTCTCAACTGCACAGTCTATCTCAAACGCCGTTCCTATTTGAACTGCGTCAGCCCCAGCCTTTATTATATTTCTTGCCTCTTCAGGTCTTCTTATTCCTCCTGCGACAATATATGGTATTTTAATCTCATCTGCAACGGCCTTAACCATTTCAATTGGTATGTGCCCTTCTTTTGGATTGCTACCAGCATCCGTCACGACAAATCTGAATCCCATGTACTGTGCAGCAAGTGCATAAGCCACGGCGAGTTTTGGTCTGTCTCTTGGAATTAATTCAGCGTCTCCGACAAATCCAACTGTTCCACCTGGTTCAACAACTATGTACCCGACCGGTAACGGTTCAATTCCAAAACTCTTTATCAAAAACGCAGATAGCATCTGTGCTCTTGTTATCCAGTAGGGATTTCTCGAATTAAGAAGTGACATGAAGTATAAGCCATCGGCGTATCTCGTAATGGTTCCTATATTCCCTGGAAATAGAACGATCGGGACATTCACGTTTTCCTTTATGTTTTTCGCAACATAATCGAGTATCTCACCCTGCACACCCATGCTACCGCCTATCAGTATCAGATCTATTCCACCTTCGTTAAGTTTTATTGCGGTATTAACGGCATCATCCAATGTCCTGTAATCGAGCGGATCTATAACACCAAATACCAGACCACCTTTTTCAAGTATTCCTTCGATTATATACCTTCTAACCCTTCCCATACTTATTCCTCCTATAAGCCCTTATCATCCTATCTATCCCAGACCATATGCTTATAGGTTGAAATCCTAAATCTTTTTTAGCCTTTTCAATTTTAAAGACTCTGTCACATGCCAAGACCTTTATATGTTCCCTCGTAATACCCCTTCCGATCAGTTCGCAAACTCTAGCAGAGGCATATGCCACGTTCTTGGGAATTCTTATGACCGTGAAACTATTTGTTAACTTCTTTGCAGAGTATATCATTATATCCCTCTGTCTCTTGGGTTTTCCGCATATTATGTAGATTCCCCTCAAATCCTTTTTTATCGCCTTAACAAAACAACAAGCTACATCCCTGACGTATATAAATGGAATTCTGTTGTTTCCGGATCCTATTACCGGAACTATTCCTCTTTCCATTATTGAAAAAAATTTAAAATAAATTTTATACATCTCTCCATATATCGGCCCGATCCTAAATATTACGTAATTCGGATGTGATCTGACTATTTCCTCTGCGATTGCCTTAGTCCTCGCGTACTCGCTATCGGGGTTTATGGGTGTGTTTTCATCGGCCATCATGGGCGGATTTGAACCGTATACAGATACAGAGCTGGCAAATAATATCAACGATTTTTCCGGTATTGAATTCACGATTTTTTCTGTCAATTCAACATTTCCCTTCCACAGGGATTTTCTGTTCCAGAACTCAGTTGAGCCCGCTATGTGTATGATAACCCTTGCGTCCTTGAGTATTCTTTTGAGCTCCTCGAAATCGAAGGATGTGACTATTTCATTTTTCAGTCCACACCTCCTTCTGACTAAGGGTATTATTCTACCGTCGAACATCCTGTATACACAGTATCCGAGTTTGCCGCTTGCACCTGTTATGAATATCATAATCCATATGATTTTAGGAGTATTTCAGGGTTTAGAGTCCCGTATGAGTAGAACCCACCATTAACGTCATTTATCAAAACCCTGGCAGGTGAAAACACATCCGGATCGAGCTTGTATATATCTCCTACATCCTTCACTATCTCGTAAAAAGTCTTTCCGTAGTATTTAGTCCTGTCAAACGTTATGTTCTCGAGCACACTGTCAAACCCGTCAACGGTTAAATAAACACTACCGTAATAACATATGCTGTCATTTGCAGCTGCCATCGTTCTCATCTCATCCTCCATTATGGGCGCAACAGGGCATTTACCCATAGCGTTCCTTATCTTCCTCACATCGAAACCCATACTTTTTGCCCTGAACAGAGCGTTTTCGATGACCCTACCAGATATCTGTATTACTCCGACAAGAGATCTTATGGATGTAACTGCTATGTAAACCTCCGAAGCCTCAACATCGCACTCCTTTGCTATATATTCGACTACCCTTTCATCCGGAATTCTATCGGATTCTATTGTTACAACCGCGTATTCGGCATCATCCTCGTAATCTAGGTAATCGAATATTTCCTTCGGCTTTAAGGCTAGGGCTCTGGCAGGTCCGCTTGCAAGTCCTTTAAAGTCATTCAGCTCGATCTTCCATCCGGCCATCTGGCAACCGAGGCATGACAGGTCGGGAAAATCCGTGTAGACATAAACGAATGGCGTCTGAACATCCCTTATATCTTCGAGCTGGATATTTACGCCCGATAGGCCTCCCATGGAAATCTGGATAAACATCATTCCGGCATCGTAACTACCCCTAACAGCCACTCCGCAGTCTATGACTGTTGCACCGTTATTTAATCTATATGATTTAACACCGTAGTCTTCTTCAAATTCAAGCAGATCCTCAAAAATGGAATAAGCTCTTTCGTTTACACTGATCAATATCTCACCTCCATCAATTTTTTATAGTAATTTATTAAACCGCCACTTTTAATGATATCTAGGAGAAATTCTGGAACGGGTTTAAGCTCGTACTCCTCACCCTTTGTAATATTTATTATTTTATTATTTTTATAATCGATTTGAAGTTCATCTCCATCATCTATTCTATCCGTTTTCTCGCATTCGAACACGCCCAGCCCTATGTTTATTGCATTTCTGAAGAATATCCTTGCAAATGATTTAGCAACAACTATTACACCCAGTGTCTTTAATGCAAGAGGGGCATGCTCCCTACTGCTTCCGCAGCCAAAGTTTTTGCCAGCAACCACGAAATCACCGGCCTTAACATTCCTTGCAAATTCAGGCCTTATGCTCTCGAAAACGTGTTTCGCCAATTCATCTGGATCGTTTATTACCAGATATTTCCCCTGAATTATGACATCTGTGTCGACATCATCGCCAAACTTCCAAGCTACTCCCATAGAGACAGATAAACCATACCTTTAAAAATGTTTTTTAATGTATGAGTTGCCACCCAAAATTTGAGATCATCTTAAATCTCAGTGGAAACTTGTGCGCCCGATTAAACGGATACAAACTTCAAAATCATAAATTTAATAATTTTAAAAGATAAGCAAAGTGATTACTCGATCTCGCAGATTTCACCAGGTACATGGACGGGATAAATACCGGTAAGGCATGCTAAGCATAATTCATCCCTGTCAAATCCTATAGCTTTTATTAATCCGTTTAAGCTCAGATAGGATAAACTATCGGCACATAGTATTTTCCTTATTTCCTCAATACTTCTGCCACTCGCTATAAGCTCCTCTCTTGTAGACATGTCAATTCCAAAGTAGCACGGAGCGATTATGGGTGGACTGCCAATTCTCACGTGAACTTCTTTTGCACCTGCATCTTTGACCATTTTAACAATCTTCTTCGAAGTCGTACCTCTTACTATGCTGTCATCTACCAAAACCACTCTCTTATTGTAAATATTTTCTTTAACTATATTAATCTTTAATCTTACAGATATCTCCCTAGCCTTCTGTTCAGGCATTATAAATGTTCTTCCGACGTATCTGTTCTTTATAAGGGATTCAAGATAAGGTATCCTTAATTCATGCGAAAATCCTATTGCGCAGGTAGTCCCGCTGTCGGGGATGGGTGATACTATATCACACGAAACGGGGCTTTCTCTTGCAAGAATTCTTCCCATTTTGTATCTGGCTTTATAGACATTCACACCATCCAGAATCGAATCGGGTCTTGCAAAGTATATGTATTCGAACACGCATCTCGCAAGTCTCTTCTTTTTGCATATCCTTATAAACTCCGCATTTCCGTCTTCAACTATTACAGCTTCACCCGGTTTCAGATCTCTTATCTTCTTCGCACCTATGGAATCCAGCGCGCAGCTCTCACTGGCTATGACGTAACCGAAATCCGTTTCTCCTATGCAGAGCGGTCTGAAGCCAAGCGGGTCTCTGTAAGCTATCAAAGTGTCGTTGAATATAGCAGTAATAGAATAGCTGCCTATCAGCTTGCGCGTTAGAAGCTCAAGGGCTTTAACTACATCGTTCCTTATTAAAAATGACGAAAATAGCTGGGCTATAACTTCCGTATCTGTATCTGTCAGGAAAACCTTTCCTTCGTTCTGAAGCATTATCTTGAGCTGTGAGTAGTTCACAAGATTTCCGTTGTGACCAATTGCAAGTTCTCCCGCTTTTGACCTTACAAATATCGGCTGTGCATTTTCGATTTTTGATTCACCAGTTGTTGAATACCTTACATGTCCTATCGAAATCTTACCTCTAAATTTTTTTAAAATATTGTCGTTAAATACCTCTGTTATCAATCCCATCCCCTTATGAAGTTTTATGCTATCGGATCTGATTGCAATTCCCGCAGATTCCTGTCCTCTGTGCTGAAGCGAGTATAGGGTATAATACGTTATTACGGATGTTATTTCTGGATTTTCACTATAAACACCGACAACACCGCACATTACAACCTATTCTTTTTCTTTTTTATCCAGTTATAACTTCTGAGCTTTTTACTCCTACCAAATCCGCACGCAGAACAGTAACCCTTTCTCCTATGAAACGACACCCTTCCGCATCTCCTGCACTTTATGTGTACTATTTTCCTACCCCTTTTTCCCATTGAAGCCGTACCGTCCGACATACCACATCACTCTGATGGTGATATGAATATGACAGTATCTCCCCTAATTATAATACTTCCGAGTTTTCTGACAACTTCACCGTTCTGGATCTCTTCAGCGTTCTCGAGTACAAGATTCATGTGTATATCATAACCGTTTAATATGCCTCTGAATTCCCTACCCCCCTTTAATCTTACCAATACTGGTGTTTGTAGCGCCTTATTTAACACATCCATAGGTTTTTTTACCATTACCTTCTCCTCCAAAAGCGTTTTTTAATTTGCTCTTCTCTTGAATATTTAAAAATATCGGAGGTAGTAAATCGTTGAGGCGTAGGGCATACCAAAATGGATACTGCTTAATATACAATAAGGAAATAAAAGATATAATGGGATTTTTAAATCTAATGAAAAATTTACTAAAACCGGGATATTCCCATTTTAAAGCCAGTGCATACTGGAACGAGTTTGTTTTGGATTACATGCGTGGACTATTCACAAAGATGAGAATTACAAGTATTTAAGAAACAGTAGGAAGTATTAAATACCTTTATTAAATACCTTTAAGTTGCTCAACTTAGAGAAGCCATCAGCCCGTAAGGGTGATGACGGCGTTACATGTAAGGCGGGCTATGTGGTGCCCGTCGATGTAGCTCCCGATGAACCACTAATAAAGATGAGGTGGCTGAGGGAGAAGCCCGTGCTCATAGTTCAATATCCCAAATATAAAGCACGGGCAACCACCACTCGTAAACCTTTACTATGTTCTAAACTATGAAAGTTCATATGAAGAGATACATGCTGAGGAAGAGGAATGCCAGAGCAATTTCCAATTTCTTCAAAGATGAATTTAACGTCGAGATAAGGGGAGAGATGGAGAAGTTCGAGTTCAACGATATCTCGATAATAACCGTTAACGGAGAACCGATAATTCTGGAATATCAGGGAAAGCTCTACTTTACAGTATACGGACTGCTAAAGTTCAAACCCGAGAGGGGTAAAATAGTCGTTGATGAAGGTGCAATGCCCCATATAATGAGAGGAGCAGATGTTATGAGGCCTGGAATAGTTTACGCAGATGAAGAAATAAAGAAGGGAGAGTTCGTGTACGTAGTTGTCGAAAAAAAGGAGACACCGATAGCGGTTGGAATAGCACTGGTAGACGGCAGGGAAATGAAGGATGGAAAGGGAAAGGTCGTGAAGAACGTACATCACATCAAAGATAGGATCTGGAAGTTCTTCTTCAAGTGATAGAAATCGACTATTGGTAGGGGCATCTATTAATTTCAAAGGAGATTTGAAAATTTGAAGCGGGTTGTTAGCTTATGACTATCTTCTGGACACCATCCACCTCCAAAAACTTATCTACGAGTCTCCCTGGAATCTTCCCGTTTGTTACGACCGTTAATTTTGATTCAACGCTTAGATCCGGATCTTCCGCAAGTATATACCTTATTGATATACCCTCCTTTGCCAGGATCGACGTAATCCCGGCAACTATTCCAACCTTATGGCTTTCAGCGTATACTTCTAAAACCCCGTATCCGAGAATTCTAGCAACCTCTGTTATATTTGCAACCGGCCTTAAAGCTGAAAAGACCTTTTTAAGCTCCTCGTCGCTCTCTATGTTCTGAATTGCCATCACCACAACCTTTCTGTCCACACCCAAAGCCTCAGCTATTTTCGTCGGAACGAGCTCGATATCTCCGCAGTACGCTTTTCCATCCTTAACGGAAATTCCCAGTCTTAAAAATTCCTTTGCAACTACTATCTGTGAAGGATACTTTTCAAATTTTTCGGCAATTTTCTTCCACATGATTAAAAATATAACTCATTGGATAAATAATTTTAGCTGAAAAATCCACCAAACATTCTCAGTATAACCTCTCTTATATCGATTCCGGTCATGCTCATGACGTAATAGATACCATAAAATGTCCCGATCATACTACCGATATTCGTCATGGCTGCTACGAGTAAAATCCTAAATACCTTGTTGTTCAATAATTCCCTGAGATTTTCAGCTCTTACTAGTAAATCAAAGTCTTTGGATGTGGGTTTTCTCATCTTCACCTCTACAAATCCCGATATCCATCCAGCAGCAATTAAGGGACTCAGAGATGTGAGCCATGCGCATAGAAAAGCCGAGAGGACGGATAAAGGATGTGCCCTTGCAATTAATGCCCCGACTGCTGAAAGAATACCGTTTATCAGAAACCAGTACATAAAGGCCTTCAAAGCCATCTCAGAGCCCAAGTTTAAAAGTATGTAAGCGAATGTAACGGCTATGAGTGATGTCAGAGTAAAACCGATTGCCTTGAATACGTCAAATCTCCTCTCCTTAACACTCGTAAGCTCCGATATGCTCGGCAATTTCTCCGGATTTTTCAAAAAATACTCTATACCTCTTTTGTGACCTGCACCGACGATGGCGACTATAGAATCGTATTTTTTCTGTGCGTTGATAAGGTTGTACGCCATGTAAGCATCCCTCTCATCTATTAAAACCTTTGATGCATTCGGAGCAAATTCCCTGAATTCCCTGACAATTCTGTCGATCAAATCCTCTTCCAGAAATCTATCGACCTCTATGTCATCTCTCTTAAAAATACTTCTCATCAGATGAAGTGTGATCTTCAACTTTTCCAGAAACCTCAGAGACTGCCAGAATCTTTTAAATGTTATGGATATATCCCTGTCTATAAGCAGTATGTCCGCTCCAATCTCTTTTGCCTTTTTTATGGCCGCAAGCATCTCTTCTCCGGGTCTGACATTCAATTCCTTTCCAATCTTCCTCTGATAATATGATAAAATTATCTGAAATAAAAATAGGAACAGATCACCCTTTTTTATGACATCAAATATACGTATTTCCTGCATCCTGTTCTGTGTCAGGGCGAGAAACCTCTTGTAGCAAAGCTCAAGAGCTACAGCCTTGGGCTTGATCTCTTCGATTACCCTCTCAACCTCTTCGACGCTTCTCCTTGAAACATGAGCTGTGCCGATTATTTTAATCATCAAACCTAGATTCAACGGCATAGTTTAAACGTTTCCTTAACGCGAATTACAGGAAAATTCATATAATATGAGAAAAATCCAGAATTATGAGAGAATTCTTAAAAATTTATTTTTATATATTTATGAAATGCTTGCATATTTCGCTGATGAAGAGAAAATACGTGTTGATAAAAGACGTAAACATTTTTAAACATGGATATGAAGTTTTTATCAGAAGCGATTGATGCATACGGTAAACCTTAGAGGGTGTCAATGGAAAATATTAAAATTCAGATGTGATTGATATAGTTTAGTGCGGGGGTTGCCGAGTCAGGCCAAAGGCGCCGGATTCAGGGTCCGGTCAGCCGAAAAAACTGAAGAAAAATATTATCAGGAAGCTATTATAGATTTTGATAAATATAAATCGGAATTTAGAGAATGGCTTTTTAATCAACTGTCTGAAAAGACAGCTAAAGACTATTATAGGTATTGTGAAGAGCATTTAGCTGGAAAGAAAATAAACAATCCTAATGAGCTTGCCGAAATAGTTGAAGGCTTAGCTAAAAACAGGAAAGCAGCTATAAGAGATTTTATGAAGTTCTTAATTAAAAAAGGATATAGAACTAAATCACAACTGATAGACTTTCAGGCTGTTGTGGAGATACCAAAATCAGGAATACGTCCAAGTTCTGAAGCATTCACTACTACAGAAAAGATCCTTGAAGCTCTGGAAAAGGTTAAATCAGATAAAAAGAAGCTAATGATTAGGTTATTGGCTTATACTGGATTAAGGCTTTCAGAGGCAGTTGATATGTTAAGGAACTTCGATCCTAAAGAGCTTACAATTCAAGAAAAAATAGCTAAGTATGATCTACTGGCAATGTATAAGAGGATAGGTAGTAAGAAAGCAAAGGCTGAAATGACTAAGAGAGCTTGGATTGCCTATATGCCGGCAGACTTTGCTAAACAGCTTAAACGCATGGAAGTAACTGAAACCATGTTTAAAGGCAATAAGCTTGCAAATGGTATTGTTCATGCCAATCAACTACGTAAATGGCATTCTGACTTCCTTGATGAACATGGAGTTCCTGAGGATGTAATTGAATTCCTACAAGGCAAAACTCCAGAAAAAATCTTAAGAAAGCACTATAAAGACTTAGAAAAGAAAGCTGATAGATATTATGAAAAAGTAGTTGATGAATTTCCGTTTTAGCTCTTCTTAATCTCATCTAATATTATTAATAAAATGATTAGATTTAGTATTGTGAAATAAGCGCATATCATAGCTACGGCATAAGTTACACTTTCATGAATCGAATGAGCCAAATAAACCGCATTGTAAACATCATATCTCGTTATATTGTCAGTTAGGTTTGTATAAATGCCATTTAGACTGAAAACTATTGTTGAATTCAGGTTCCAGAAGCTGAAAATAAGCTTATGAACAAATTCATGTGCATATATAAATATAAAAATGAATAAAAAAGCTATTAATATTAAGTGTTTAGCAAGTTTATCAGTCATAGTATCTTAAATTTCATAAAATATATGGCAATGGTGTAAGAAGACGGATTTTCTATATATACACTTGTATCTCCTAGCCATATAAGTGCTGGAGGAGATATTGATACGTAATCCCATACGTCCTCTGCAGTATTGTAATACCAATATTTAAGAGTTTCTGGCGAGCTAACAAGAAGGTAGAATCCAGGCTCAAAAGCACCACCAGATAGTTTAGAGTCTGCCTGCATAACCCTTTCTATAGTTTTTTCGTATTTAACTTCATGTGCATGGCTTGGAAGTCTCTCCACATCTAAAGTTCCACTAATTATATCAGAGGCATCGTGCTTGTGATCTCTTATAAAGGTTCCCTTCTGATTTTCATCCGGAGGAATCTTTTTAACCAACGTTTATCACCTCTCCTTAAACTTAAACTCTACAGGCTTTTTCTTAGTCTTACATCTGTAGCAATAGAGCTTTTGCCAATTCTTAGCTTCATAGCTCCATACTGGAGTTTTGTGTCCGCATTCTAAAATAGCTACACCAATAGGACAGGATTTAGCTCTTTCAATAGTAGTTCCATCTGGCAATATGATTCTCTCAGTCGTTACCAGCTTTACCTTTCTTCCGAATTCATCTGTTGTTTCTATTATCTCCGATTTAGTTGATTTTTGTTCTAAAACTTTACCAGACCAATCAACCTTTTTCTCGATCATCTAATCACCTCAATCTTCTCTTTCATCGAATTGTTCAAAAAGTAGTTTAACAGTTCTTGCTTCAGTTTGATCTGCATCTGTATTATTTCTATATGCGACATCTAGTGGCTCATCTTGCGTAGGATATATGCTTTGCAAGCTAGCTAAAAAAGCGATATGACTATCATGACTTTGTGATGCAGGTGATTCTGGTCTGTTTAAACCTATATTGCAGTGTTGATTGTAATCTGAAAATACAGAAACACCGTTTTCATAGGAACCATATCCTTGCACTATTTTCCATTCATGAGTACCCGTAGTGGAACCTGAAACTGGTTTAGCTATCGTTCTAATGGATATTAAATGATATAGCTTTCCTGCTGGAGGAGTAACTGTTATTATTTCAGTTTGTCCAGCAGTTACCGTTGTACTCGATGAAGCATCAATACCTACTATTTTCCTAGCTCTACTCGTTTTAACTATCTGATCGATATATACCGCTAGTTTATTCGCTACAGCTTTAATCCATTCCCATTCTCCAGCATCCGGATTGTAACCATAAACCTGAGCTTTTTCAGCCACAGCCTGAATAGTTCCTATAGTTCCTGAAACTGGAAGTCTTGTATTGCTTACATAAGCCTTGAATCCGCTTTCAACAATCCTGTTTCTTATTTCGTTCCAGGTATCCTCATTTGCGTTTATTATGTATTCGTATAAATCAGCCATTAGCGTTTGACTCTTCTTGTAGGTTACAGGATACTTTTTGAGCAATTCTTCTAAAGCTGGAGCGTTAGTTCCATTAGTGTAAATGAATTTTCCTTCAACTGCCTTTAATGCATCCTTAATTTCCCTTAACAGCCTAATAACCTCCTCATCCATATCACAACAACCTCCTTGCCGCTCCTAATCCTACGGCGTAACCTCCTACCCTTTCAACTTTTCTCGAAGGAGCATGAGATCCTACACTTATCCCTCCTCCGGAGGATCTTCTAACCCTAGAGGATCTTCTGATAACGGGCTTTCTAACTTCAGGCTGAGAAACTCCGGATTTTCTAACTACAGGCTTTCTAACTTCAGGAGATTGAACCTTAGTCTCAGCTTTTTTAACTTCTTTTGCCGCAGCCGGAACAGCCATAGCTACGGTAGGAGCGCTAATAGCCTTTCCTAGCTTTAATACTGCTTTGCTCAATTCTACAGCCTTTATAACTCTAGGAATTCTCGTAGCTAAGCCTATTCCTTTTCCTATTCCTGCTAAAGCCAGTCCTGTAGCTACCGCAGCCTCTAACGGATGTGGAACTGCAGCTCCTGTAAAACCTGGTAAAAATGATACCGTATATCCTGGCTCATATACAACGTTCTTAGGAATATCGACATACATAGGCTCCTTAGCCGGCTCAGGCTTAGGAATCGGCTTTCTTACTTCTATGTTCACTTCTTCAGGCGTAGGCTCAGGAACTCCTCCTTTTGGCGGCTCTTTTGGTTTAAATCTTCTTGCTAACCTTTTAATTCCTTCAATCGCTCCAGCTATACCTAGCCATGTTGCTATATCGGTTAAAGCTCCTCCTATGTCAAATCCTCCGGAAGGTTCAGGCTTTAGCTCAGGCTTTCTCAATTTTTCAGTTCTTACAGCTATTTCAGTTTCAGGAGTTACCGTAGTTTCAGATTCTGTTTCGCTAGGTGTAGCAGGTTCAGTAGTAGTTATAGGTGTGGATCCTATTTTTTCACTACCGGTAAAGTATGGATCCAGCCAAATCTTATTTCTATCTAGCCACGAAGAATAATCAGGATAGTTTTCCGGAATTTCTCCTCCTTCCTCCAATCCTTTTCCTAATTCGAATTCTCTTTTTCTAAGTAGGAAAAATAAAACCAATAATCCTATTCCGGCTGCAATTATCAAATGTTCCCTCTTCATCTTTATTTCCTCCTGAACAATAAAACTCCTATTATAATGGCTATTCCGGCAATAGGCAATAGAATCGTCCAGTTAAAGCCTTTCTTAGGCTTTGCTTCTGCAGAACTAGGTTTAGTTGAAGGTAATCTCCACTCCGGAATCGGAACTGGAATAATCGTATAAGGCTGATATCCTGGAATTTGCTGAGATCTCATAACGTTTAACCATTCTTTATACAATTCTAGTTCCTTCTTAGCATTTTCCAGCATTTGTCTTTGAGCTTCTGCTTGCTCTTTGGCTTGTTCTTCAGGAGTTCTTATCATTAAAGCATGTCTTATATTTTCAATACCGATTCCTGTTAGAGTTAAGAATCCCATTGCACCGGCTCCCCAAGCAAGAGGCTTACCTACTACACTTCCGACATATCTTAATGCTCCTCCTAGTGTTTGCCATGCTCCAGGCTTTTTAGCCTTCTCGACTATTCCAGGAATGTATCTAAAACCTCTTCTCATCAACAATCTCCAGCTCATTTATGAAACCTCCTTAAAGTTAAAGCCAAAACACATCTTTTCTTCAGCTTATCTGTAACTTTAATCCTCTTACCTTTGTATTTTATAGTAGAACCAATTTCAGCATTCTTAACTTTCCTCAAAAAATCGGTAGGAATTTTTTGATCTCCTTTTATAATTCCGAGTCTCTTCAATTGTGCTCTTAATGCTCCAGGTTTTTCTATCGCCTTCTGGATCCAGTTTTTACTTTTCCTCCTTGCCATAACGATCAGCCTCTAGCTCTCTCAACTTCCGATTTTGTGGCTTTTCCGACAATCTTTATCCTGCCATTCTTCAATCTCTTAGCTTTCATCCAGCATTTCGCTTTAGGATTGTAGAAATATACGTATTTCTTACCTACAACCTTTTTAGCCATTTCAATCACCTTTTACCAAACATATAGCCTACAAGACCCGTTATAGTAGCTAAAGTAGTAGCGAAAATCTGCCCGTCGATTCCCTTAGCTAATGCGATTGCCTCCA
>CAYYFC010000030.1:0-18652 GCA_964471215.1 uncultured archaeon
AAAGATTGAATAAGTTCAGGCTAAGACCAACTAAGGAGAATGTTTTGTTTAGCTTATGCGAGATGTCAGCAGTTTTATGGAATAAGCTGAACTACGTTAGGAGACAGCAATTCTTTGAAGGCAGATTCGACTGGAAGGAAGGAGTTGATGAATTATACAACGAATTCAAACGAATCTTGGGTTCAGCTACTGCTCAGCAAATTATAAGGAAGAACAACAAAGCTTGGAGATCGTTTTTCACTCTATTAAGGTTGAAGAAACAGGGTAAACTTCCTCCTCATATCAGAAGGATTAGTCCACCTCGTTATTGGAAAGATAGGTTGTTGAATAAGCGAAAACTCATGACTGTCATTAGAAACGATTGTTATAGGATAGAGGAGGTAGGAGGAAAGAAATGGTTGATTTTCCGGGGTTTGAGGATTAAAATAACTGGAGAAATTAGATGGAGAGGGAAGCAGGGGAGATTAGAGATATTCTACGACGATTTAACGGGGAGTGTACGCATACCAGTCAGTTAAAGTTAATCAACCAAGACTTACCATCTCCCCTGAGAAACGTGCATTTGTCGATTTAGGAGTTGTGAATATATTAACAGCTTGGATTGAAGGAGATAGACAACCTATAGCATTTAGCGGTAAGTCCTTGTTGGCAGATTGGTGGTATTGGACTAAGAAAATAGCACATTATCAGTCGATAGCTAAGAAAGTTAACGGAGTGGATACAACGAAGAGAATCAGAAAATACTACCGTAAGCGAAAGCTGAGATTTAGACATGCTGTTAATACTATCGTCTATAGATTCGTTAAGCTGTGCTATGAGAAAGGAGTAACAGAAATCGTAGTCGGAGATGTTAGCGGAATGAGACAGAGCAACGACAAGAATGCTAAAGCTAACGCAATGATTCACAACTTCTGGAGCTTCAGATACATAATCGACAGACTAATTACAACAGCAGAGAACTTTGGGATTAAAGTTAAATTGGTTAAGGAAAATCATACGTCTTCAGTTTGCCCATTCTGCGGAACTAAGGGTAGAAGAATAACTAGGGGTTTGTTCTACTGTCCAAAGTGTAAGCAAGTTATGAATGCCGATGTTGTAGGTTGTTTAAATATCGCTAAAAAATTAACCATAATCCCGAACCCCAGCTGGGGTAGGGATAACAGGGTGCTGGCACACCCCGTGCTTCTACGGGTCTCTCCCGTAGAAGCTCAAACCTCCCCGCTTGGAACCCTCGCACTTTAGTGCGAGGAGGATGTCAAACTTGAACACGATATTTCAATTGGATTTCAATTGGAATTTAATCCGAAGCGCTTTGCGATAAGTTGATATACAAATCCTTAAGAGTATCAATGAGCCTTGCGAAACTGCTTCAAATTTGATGAACATTTGTGAGCACAACGTATTTATATCGACCTCTTTGAATTTATTTAGTCCGTTGAAGCGTCGAAACCTCACAGCTTAAAGCTGTGGGGGATGTGACGGATTCGGGTTAAGGATATGGGGTTTCCTAGGAGTTACCCCAAAAGGAGAAGAGACCGATGATTTACCCCCGATGAACCCCGAGGGAGTTGAGGTTGATGTGTTCTAAGGCGGATGTTCAATGCGGACATCCTGAACCCCGATGATGAAACCCCGATAGTCTGAAGTGTGATGAATTCACGACGGTCTGAGGGTTCAAGGAATTAACCTGTGCCTGTCCCTCGGGAAGAGAACTGCTTCCCTTATATTCTTCAAACCCAGTATCGACATAAGAAGCCTTTCGGCACCCAGGCCCCAGCCTGCATGCGGTGGCATGCCGTATCTGAATGCCTCGAGGTAAAATTCGAAGCTCTCTGGATTCAGACCCTTTTCCCTTATGCTATTGACAAGCATATCGTACCTATGAATTCTCTGAGTTCCGCTTGCGAGCTCTATCGGACCCTTCATTAGATCGAAGCTCTTGCAAATCTTAGGATTGTCCTCGTAAGGCATGGCGTAAAATGGCTTGCACTCCGTCGGCCAGTCAACTATGAAGTAGTGGTCCTCTATCTCCTCCCCGAGAATCCTCAGGGCCCTTGTCGTCAGATCCTCTCCCCACGGTATTTCCTCACCCTTCTTTCCAGCTATCTCAAGAGCCTCGTCGTAAGTTATCCTATCGAACGGTTTCCTTGGTATTTCCAGGTCGTTTATACCGAGAAGAACGAGAAACCTCTGACAGTTCTCGGCTATGTCCTCGTAGACCCTTACTATGAGATCCTCGAGTATGTTCATGACACCTCTGTGATCTGTGAAGCTCATCTCGATATCTATCGATATCGCCTCGTTCAGATGTCTTGTCGTGTCGTGCTCCTCCGCCCTGAATATTGGTCCTATTTCAAAAACCCTGTCGAATCCAGCCGACATGAGTATCTGCTTGTAAAGCTGAGGACTCTGGTTGAGAAAAGCCTCCCTTTCGAAATAGCTTATGGGAAAAAGCTCAGTCCCTCCTTCGGTTGCAGTGGAAACTATCTTTGGCGTGTGAACCTCTATGAATCCGTTCTCGCATAGAAACCTCCTGATGCTCTGCAGCATCTGGTGCCTTATCCTGAAAATCGCATGTATCCTCGGCCTCCTCAAATCCATGAACCTGTGATCTAGCCTTGTATCAAGCTCAGCAGGAACCTTCTCCGTTACATCAAGAGGGAGTGGAACTTCAGATTCGTTTAAAACCTCTATCCTTTCCGGTATTATCTCGTAACCACCCGGAGCCTTCGGCTCCTTTTTAACAGTCCCCACAACCTTTATTACGCTCTCCTTCTTCAACCTCTTCGCCGTCCTGAATGTTTCGGGATCCACAATCTTTTTCGAAAGGGTGATCTGGATGAAACCCTCCCTATCCCTCAGTATGACAAACACTAGCCCGCCAAGATCTCTTATCTCGTGAACCCATCCGAATAACAGGATCTTCTTACCCACATCGTCCTCGCAGATCTCTCCAGTCCACTTTCTCATCTCTTTAGGATAAGTTAAGTTGTATTTAAAATTTGAGAAAGCCTCCTTATAACGCTTCTAAGACCTTCAACGTCAAACAGCTTCCTTCCAGTTATCTCATTGCATATTGCCTTGTACATGTCCGAAACTGCTTTTAGCAGATCTTCAGGAAGTTTAGGAGGTTTTCCTGCAAGTTCCCTCCAGTTCTCATTTCCCTTAAACCTTTCAATCCTCCTGTACCATTCAGTCCTCCTGTAATAAATCCTGAGGATTTCCTTACTTATCTGGAATCCTTCCAGGCTGAACCTGCATTCATCCGGAGTTCCGACTGCATCCACAACCATTATTTCCCTTTTTTCATCGAAAGCGAACTCTATCTTTCCGTCCTCATTTCTAAGACCTCCTCTTCCGACTTCCTTGGTTATGATATCGTTTACCTTGAGTGCCATGTCGATTATTGTCTCGAGCTCCTCATCGCTCAATCCGGCAATTTCTTTCGCCTCATCCCTTTTTATATACCTGTCCCTGTCCTCGAGCTTTGTGCTGAAATCTATTATCGGTCTCTTGAGAACCTCGTTCGGTTTGGGATAGTGATCTAAACCCATATCCTCGGGTCTTATCTCACCCCTCTCAAGCCTCCTGAAGACGCTGGACCCCTCTGGGAGGGAGTTCCTGTATATTACCTCGAGTGGTATGAGGAAGTTTGACTTCTCCCTTTTAAATATCGAGTAGTCGTAACCGTTCCTTCTGTAAGGCCTCAGAATTCTCACAAGCCTTATCTCCATTACATTAGTCGGAGATTCGACCTCTTCAAAGCTTTTAATCCTTCCATCCTCTACCAGTCCTATGTAATGAGTCTTTATCCCCATATCCCTCATCTTTTCGAAGAAGAAGGAGGATATCATGCAGAGAGCTTTCCCCTTACCCTCTATCCTGTCCGGCATTACGCCGTAATCGAAGACGGAATACCTGTCAGAAAATAAGAATCTGCCTATGCCCGTTCTGTTGACTTCCGGCTCCTTAAGGACCAGTACATCCTTCACAGTCCCCATAAACTTGAATCTACGGGATGATAAAAAACTTTAAGACTTAAATTAAATTTAATCTTATGTCCATATACGCCTTCGCGGAGATAAAGGATGGAAGGGCAAGGAGGATATTTGCATCAGCAAGATTTCCTTCGAAACAGATAGGTAACACATTCTTCGACTGCGACGAAAAAATAAACCTGAGATTTGCGGACGAGCTACCTCTGAGAATAGAGGGATTCTATTCCCTTGTCGCTTTCAGACCTTCACACATACTCCTTTCCAGAGACGTCCTTGGAGGAAAACCTCTTTACTTTGACAACTCCACACTCACTTTTTCATCCTTCAAGTCGTACTTCGAGGAGAATCCGATAGAGGTTTTGCCCGGTGAGGTTTTGAAGATAGGTTACGATGGGGAGGTATTTGAGAGGAGGATATTCCGTTTCGAGGACGTTTTCAGAAAGATAGATTTGGACCTCGAAGAGCTTAAGGAGAGGATAGTTGATTATCTGAAGGGTCTTAAGATAAGAGATGCGTGCATAGCATTTTCAGGTGGCCTGGATTCATCTCTTCTGGCATCCCTCTACGACTTACAGCTAATAGCCGTTACTGCGTCTAAGGAGGAGAAGGAATGGGTAAAGAAATGTGCGAGAGATCTGAAAAGGGATCTTGAGGTATTCGAGTTCGACGAGAAAGATGTGAGGGATATACTTCCAAGCGTGATATCGGCGATAGAGACGAGGAACAAGCTTCAGATATCCATAGCAGTTCCGATATATCTATGCCTTAGATTTGCAAAGGAGCTCGGATACAGACAGGTAGTTTTCGGGCAGGGTGCGGACGAGCTGTTCGGAGGATATAAGAAGTACGAGAAGCTAAGCTACAGGGAGCTTGAGTACGAGCTGATGAACGATATAAGGAACATAGGTGAGAAAAACCTCATAAGGGATAACAAGCTGGCTTATTCGCTTGAGATGAAGATAATAACGCCTTATCTCCAGTGGGAGGTAATAAGGTGCGCGATAAGCATTCCGGTCGAATTCAAGCTTAGGAGAACAGACGGAGAGGTCGTAAGAAAGTACGTGCTGAGACAGATAGCATCCGAATTCATTCCCAGAAATATAGCCTTTAGGGATAAGAAGGCGATTCAGTACTCTACAAGGACTTCGAAGATATTGAGGAGGATTCTGGACGGTTATGTACGTCAGGGTTAACTGCATTATAAACGGTAGATTCTGCGGAAGGTGCTGTTATGAAACGGAGATGATACTGACGGAAGAGGACATAAGAAGGATAGAGAGACTTGGATTTAAAAGGGAGGAGTTTTCGGTTGAGAAGAACGGTGTTTACATGCTCAGAAATGTTAACGGAAAGTGCTTCTTCCTCGATGAAGAAAACAGATGCAGGATATACGAGCACAGGCCAATAGGATGCAGAATATATCCTGTGATATTCGATTTAGATAAGAAAAGGGCTGTATTGGACGATGAATGTCCAAGAAGAAATGAGGTGGATAAAAGGGATTTGATTAGGGCTGAAAGGATTCTAAGGAGGATAATCAGAAGCTGTTTAGGAAATCGGATATGACCTTACCTATCCTTATCCTTATGAAGTTCTTGAACTTATCCCAGTCCAGAACCTCTATTCCTCCCTCCCTCAACCTTACTATCCCCTTCTCAACGGCTATATCGAGATCTCTACATCTCCTAAGCCTAAGAAAGGACATGTCCATTATGTTCTGAAACCTCCTTACGAAATCCATGTCTATGTCCAGATAAGTCATGGTTGATATGTAGCTCATAACCTCCTTGGGTATTCTGTATTCATATCCGAAGAAGCTTCCGTAATAGTCGTAAACTGGGAATCTTATTGCAAGTCCGATTTCTATAAGCTCTTTGAATAGCCTCTGGGCCTTTCTGAAGAGTGCTGTATATGTAACGGTCCTGCAGAGTGCCTTTAAGGGTTCCTCACTCCTGCAGATCCTTATTACCTCGTCCACATCTATCCTAGGTAGTATGTCGTAAAACGTGTGATCTTCTCCCTCGAAATCCAGGTCCTTGAGACCTAGACCCCTTCTGTCCGAGAGTCCGACCAGGATTACGTGTACGACATCCCTGCCTATATCCCTCACAATCTCCTTTATCCTGTCCCTGTTCTTCTCTATCCTCCTGTATATCTCAAACTTGGCTATTCTGAACCCCTCTCTTGTAAGCGATACCATGAATGTCTTTGGCTTGTAAAGCTCCTTTGTATCCCTTAAAAGAAGACCGAGATCCACGAGGTTTGGAAAGAGACCCGAATAGGGTATTCTGTTCCTAACCTTACCGCTGTAATCCTCTATGAGCTCACCTGCCATGTATATGTAGACTAGGGCATCTATGAGCTTTTCAGCAATTATGTCACCGTATCTTTCCCTCATAAACCTCAGAGATCTCTCGAAGAACTCGTAATCTTCATCTCTCCATTTCGATTGCCATTCCTCGAATGACATGCAATCAAATCCCGTTACCTTCCTTAGATCTTTGTGAAAACTATCCAGATCAGTCAGCAGGATTTTATCGGAAAACCTCGATCTACTACCGCATATTACAAGCGTGGCATCAAAGGGATAGCTCTCAATCCTCTGCATATAAGGCTCATCGGATATATCAACTGCAACTGATATGTTCCTCTTGAATCCCACAACGTCAACCCATCCAAGTCCGTAAAAAAAATCCGTTTTCACCCTAAATCCACAGTTCTTCAAAGCATCTCTAACGTACTCCTTCACAACTCTATACAACACAAATCACCCCAGGTAATCCACATAATACATATCGAATTCATCATAAAGATTTAATCTTTTTGCGATGAAAAGTGCAAGTATGTGTGCGCACGGTTTTTTAAGCTTTAGATTTATCTGGAAGTCCTTGCATGTGCAGAACTCGTCATCCACTATGTACTCCTCGTTTCCGACGACTATGAAGAAGTCCCTATACTTCTTTACCCTCCTGTCCCTCACGTAAAAGAAAGCCTTCTCCCCTCTCTTCCCATAACTAAGCACAAGTGCCCTGTAGAGCTCGAAACCGAATCCGTGCTCGAGGGCCTTAATGACCCTCTTATCTATTTCCATCCAATCATTTCTCATTTCCGATGGATATAACTATTCTGATCCGGAGTCTATTTTATTTAGCTTCATTATCATATCTATTACCTCTATACCGTCAAGCCAGTTTGCTATGAATCCGTCAGCCTGGAGTTCTGGTAGCTCCTCACCCCTCAAAACCTTAACCCCCATCTTTGCCATTGTTTCAAATGCACCTCTGTAGTCCCCCTTCTTTTCCTTCCTAATCGCATCCTTTAACAGATCATCGAAGCTCTTCTTGCTACCCTTTCCTTCGAGGAATAGTTTTGTGGAATACGCTATTACCCTTATGCTCTCCCTTATGAATTCGAAGAACTCGTTCTTAACACCATCTCCGAAGTCAACGCTTATGAGAAAAAGTCTGTTTATGTTCTCTATCTCTCTTATCGCATCCTTCTTTGTTATCTCCCTTTCCCTGACAGATCTTATAAGGTTCAGGCATGCTATTGCGAAATCCTCAACAAACTGATCAAAAACCTCAAATGTTCTCGGATCATCCTCCTTTATCTCGCTTTTCGCTATCTTATCTATCCAGTTTTTAAACCTCTCCTCCGTATAAAATTCCATAAGATCAGTTTTGATAATACTATAAAAGTTTTTAACATATCTGATTGAAAAAGATCCAAGCTCACAGACACCTGTGCAGGGTAGAATAGTAGTTTAATACTCTGACCTCCCCCTGCCATGAATGGCGAGGGTTCCCCATAGGGGAACCAGTATCGCATCCGTCTCACGACGGGGTGAATTTTTAAAGCTCTCTTATAATCCAATTGAGACTTGAATTTCTCCCTAACGGGTTTCTTTTTGTCAAAACTTAAATCTCTGTATCCACGAAGGCTTTAGAAACCAATTTCTTCCCCTCCGTATTCCCTTAAATCCTCTGGCCCAGCCCTCTCAGACGGCTTTAAAATTAGCCCCTTAAGCTTCGACCTATTCCCTTTACTTGCAAGATATTTCAGAATTGCATCGATAATTGCCTCCTTCACCGTCTTACCTTCCTCAACTGCTCTCTTCTTTAACTCAATATAGAGCTCTCTCGGCAAAACTATGCTCGTCTTTATTTTATCCATATTATACATAAAAAATACATTTAAAGCTGCCGTATCCCAGAACGATCTTTTATATATTTTCATAATACTATAAAAAAGAAATAATAAATGTTGCAGTTGAGATTTATAAGATCTCTCGATTGCAGTCCTGAGATCCTAGATGAGTCCTCCTTCTCTGTTAAATCAACAGCTCCTTTAATTATCGCTCAGTTAAGCGGACAAATCGATGGAAATTATCTTTTGGATATGACCAAGTTGAATAAGAGTTGAATAAAATCTTTACGTTATAAATGGGGATTAGAGTGCTCATGAGCTCCAATAGAATAAATCCTGAGAACTTACTGAACTAGAAAACCTCAATGAAGTCTGCTTAAGCAACTCTGAGGAAAGAACAGAAGCATTGAGTTATGTTTAACCACCTTGAGGGTCAGAAACGATAGTTTATATCATTTTGTAGCGTAGTGTATCTTTTTTAAGCTTCTTAAGGCGATTAGGTAGGCTGAAGCGGTATGTCTATCGAGACCGTATTCTTTCATAATTCTCTCGTGTTCTTTAGAGTGTGTAGTTCCTTTTGGGTTTACGTAGATTGTTTTTAGACTGTATAATGGTGTCTTGTACGCTATAGTCTCTATTATCCTGTTTCTGAAAATTGATGTTCTGTAATTACAATTTTTAGTTTTTCTATCACCACTTTTTATCCAGTAATACTTTAAGTAACCGACAATTTCTGGATTTTCCAATACTACGTGTGATACTCCGTGATGATAGGCGTAGTTCAGCATGTTGTGGATTGTCTGGTGTATTCTCGTCCACGCTCGCTTTTTCCCATATCCACGACTGGTTATTTCTCTAAACCAAAACGTTTTAACTTCTCTTAACCTGCCGTATCTATCCACTACAGCCATATTTACCCTGTCAACGTTAACGTCTATCCCTGCAACGTGATTTCCGAGAGGAGCATCGTATTTTCTCATTACCTCTAAATACAGGTCGTACGGTACCATTACCTGCAGGCTACAGTAAAAGCGTAGGTCATTTAAGTGGACGTTGTATTCTTTAATGACGATTCTAGCAGGGTATCCTACTTCACCCCTTATTGCTTTTTTTACGAGGGTACTCAGCAGTTTCTCGTATTTCTTAGGAGTTCTTAAATTTATTTTTATTTTTCTCGGTTCTCTTTCCTGATTGAATACTAATACTTCTGCTTCCCTAGTCGACGTTAATCTTACGTTTAGATTTCCTTTCTTCTTTTTATCCGCTTCACACTGGAATAAGAGCCATTCTTTCAATTTTATCTCGTTCACTTTTACACCCAGCTTACGAGCACTCTTGAGCGTAGAGTGTATTAATACAGCCATACCATCTACGTATCTACGGTTCGGAAGTACGTCGTAGCACCTTTTACGTGCATACTTGAGAAAACTCGTTTGCGATAGGTCTACTAGTATTTAATTTTCCTTTGCATCGTTCAGAAGTCTGTGAGCGCAAAACTTAGAGAACCAAGCCGTCCACCAAACTAACCTAGCTTTTTCACTGGTAACCGTGAACGGTATGTCGATGGTGATGTATTCTGGTCGATTCAACACGGTCACATATGGGTATATACCCCCGAAAGCTTTATAAGTCTTTTTTACGAGACACTTACGGTGGGCTTCGATTCCCGAGACCCGTAGTCGTAAGGCTACGGTGAGGGGGGTCGAGGCGTCGCCGTGATGATCTCATCCGTGGCTGATATAAAACGATACAGTCTACTACATGAAGCTACGGATGATGTGAACGGTTCTCCCATTCCGTCCAGTTTTATAAGCCAGGCTTCATCAGAGAGCTTTCGAGGAAACGGAACTCAACACATCTTGACTTATAATCCACTTCTCACAGCTTAAAGGCTTTCGGGTTTATTTTTCTATTAAAACGTTCTTTAAATCGAAATGCATAGAATCCAAATGGGTTATGCTAAAACACGAGTTCTAGATTGCTTGGCGGAGTTCGGATGATTTAAAATTCATCCGGTATAGATATCGTTATGAGGGAGGAGATAGAGGATAGGGTCGGAAGGGTAATGGTGCTGGTTCCGGCAGGATCATTTCTTTACGGTCCCGAGAAGAAGCTTGAGGTGATAGACTACGACTTCTACATAGACAAGTATCCGGTCACAAACAGGGATTTTCTCAAGTTCATAGAGAGGACTAATTTCACGCCTAGCGTCGGCAAGAGGTTCTTCAGGATAATGGCAGAGGAGAAGCCTGATCATCCCGTAACTAGCGTTAGCTGGTACGAGGCAAATCTATATGCAAAATGGGCTGGGAAAAGATTACCGACGAGCAGGGAATGGGAGAAGGCTGCAAGAGGGACCGATGGAAGACTTTATCCTTGGGGAAACGAGTTCTCGAAGAACAGATGTAATTGCCTGGAATCTGGTATAAACGACACGACTCCGGTCGACTTCTATCAGAACGGTGTTAGCCCTTACGGCTGCTACGACATGGTCGGGAATGTGTTCGAATGGGTTTACGACTGGGCTTTAAGACCGAGGTTCAGTCCTATGCCGAGATCTGAGAAGATAAACAGAGGAGGATCTTACGCAAGGCCAAAGGAGCACTGTACGTGCACTTATATAGAATCAGATCCTCCTCATTTCGTCATGAGAGATGTCGGATTCAGATGCGCTTATTCTGTTAAGAAACCTATAGAAATCGTGATGGACGACATAGAATCTATGCACACTTTTCTCTGATGCTCGGTGTATTGTGTCATCATTTGCATTACGTTCCGTGCCTCCAGTCGCTAAGATATCTTATCTGCCTCTCCGTAAGACTGTCTATCTCTATTCCCATGCTCTTGAGCTTTAGCCTTGCAACCTTTCTGTCGAGCTCCTCCGGAAGGTTGTAAACCCTCCTCTCCAACTTATCGTGATTCTCTACTACGTACCTTATAGCCAGGGCCTGATCCGAAAAGCTCATGTCCATAACCTCTATCGGATGCCCCTCTCCCACGACGAGGTTAACAAGTCTTCCTTCTGCTATGAGGTATAGCTTTTTGTCTCCGAGATCGTATTCGGTCAGATACCTCCTTATCTCTCTTTTCGATCTGCTCATCCTCTCAAGATCTGGAATGGATATCTCAACGTTGAAGTGACCCGCATTCGCAAGTATTGCCCCGTCCTTCATAAGCCTGAAGTGCTCCTCCCTTATAACGTCTATGTTCCCCGTTGCCGTTATGAATATATCACCTATCCTCGCAGCCTCCTCCATCTTCATAACCCTGAATCCGTCCATTACAGCTTCAAGAGCCCTTATCTCGTCAACCTCCGTTATTATAACGTTTGCACCGAGACCTCTTGCCCTGAGAGCTATTCCCCTTCCGCACCATCCGTATCCTGCAATAACGACCGTTTTCCCCGCTATTAGCATGTTCGTTGCTCTCAGAATCCCGTCCCACGTCGATTGGCCTGTTCCGTACCTGTTGTCGAACAGGAACTTTGTGTAGGCGTTGTTAACAGCTATCACGGGAAAGAGAAGAACACCTTCTCTTTCCATTGCCTTGAGCCTTAAAACACCTGTCGTAGTCTCCTCACTTGCACCGAGTATCTTCTCAGCCCTATCCCTTCTCCTCTCGTGAAGCATGAATATGAGATCTGCACCGTCGTCAACGGCCACATCTGGTTTTGTGTCAATTACTTTGTTGAGTGCATCGTAGTACTCATCTACGCTCATTCCCCTCCTTGCAAAGCACTTAACCCCCATGTCCCTCAGAGCCTCTGCAACGTCGTCCTGAGTGCTCAAAGGGTTGCACGCAGTTATTGCAATATCTGCACCACCTTCCATGAGTGTTTTCACGAGAACGGCAGTTTTTGCCTCAACGTGGAGAGCCATTCCTATCCTGTAACCTTCAAGCGGTTTATCCCTCCTGAACTCCTTTCTTATCTCAGATAAAACCTTCATGTGCCTCTGAGCCCATTCTATCATTCTGTAACCCCTTTCAACATCCATAGAGATATGACTTGTTCTGAGGTTTTAACGTTAACCTAAGATCCGGTATGTCTTTTATGTGGGCATGAACGTATGAGGTTCCATTTGTAATAAGGTCAAACATTTATAAAGGATTGTTTTGCTATATCAAACAGGCTCTGCTCGAGATTTGTGGAAATAGATAGCCTGAAAGGACGAGTTAAGATAGATGAGGGTCTTTGAAAGCCCCAATGAGATGTAGGGAGAACTTCCGCTACACGTACAAAAGTTATGAAAGTGATAAGAAGTCAGAACGGTAATTTGATGTCGTGTCGTCAACACAATCGTTATAAATGTTACAGTTTTTATATAAAGTTACAAATATATATTATATACAAACTACTTTATAATTCAATTCAATATAATTCAATGGACAATTGTGGGAAACATTATATAAGTGGACTGTAGTGGTATGATAAGCATAGCGGTACGAATGGATAAAAAGGGGGAGAATTGTCATTCCGAAGAAGTTGAGGAGGGAATTGGGTATCATCAAGGATTGCTTCATAGAGCTAAGAGCTGAGGCTGACCTCCTCCCGCCTTAAGGGGAGAGTGTTCCCCCATAGGGGAACTCCTCACTCAACTACCTCATGGTAGCTTCACGGGGTCGGTTTGTTTCATCGGGTTTGTCAGAGCAGCCCTCTGTAGACATCTACACGATAAGATTTATTTTTGTAGTTATCCGTAACATGAAACTCACGCTAAAGATGAAAATTAGAGAAAAAAACTAAGTAGGAGCTTCAAGCTCTAGGAAAGGCTATGGAAATTTGAACTGTCAACGATTGGATAGCGTAAAAGTACAAAATTACAGATCGCACTCTATACGACCTGGCGTTTCACAAGATAAACGTCAGAAAGGATATATATGTTGAAGTTCTTAAAGTAAGAACATGGTAAAGTCTGAAATTATTAGAGTCGGAAAGAAGTACACGATAGTTATACCAAAGGATATCAGAGCTAAGCTCAAAATAAAAGAAGGGGATTTACTTAGCATTAAAGTTGAGGGAGATAGGATAATCCTCGAGCCAAGAAGAGTTGATCCGTTCAAAGTACTTGAAAAGGTTATCGGAGAACCGTACGATGAGAGAAAAGACGAAAAGATTGCTGAAGAGTGGCTGAAAAATGCCGGTAGCTGATACGGATTTGCTATTTGCACTGAATCCACGGGACAAAAAGCACAAGAATGCATTAAGAGTGATATCAAGTGTCAGGGGAGTTAAGGCTCCTGATACGGCATTACTGGAATTCGTGATAGTATTGAAAGCCAGAGGTAGGAGTGCTAAGGATATACGTGAAGCTTTAAACGCGCTGAAGGATTTGTTTGAGATATATCTGATTAAAGAGGCAAAAACGATCGACACGGATTTGATGGTAAAGCAAGCTAAGATTGAGGAAGAATACGGTTTAACGTTTTTCGACAGCCTAATCGCGTCTTCAGCCTTAAAACTCGATAAAACAATTATTTCCGACGATAAATCTTTTGATAAGGTTCCGGAATTGAGGAGAATTCCCATAACATCCTGATAGCGAAGGTATACTATAATCTCCCATAATTCATCTCTGCATTGAAATGCTAGGCTTTCTTAGCGACATTCACCGAAAGGGCAGAGTTAGGATAGATGCGAGAACAGTTCACATGAACTGTATCTCCATCTATCGAAACTATATCAGACACAGTTAGGTTCATCACGGCTGACGTCCTCCAAGCCCGGCTACGGGAGCCTACTCCCCTTATCGAACTTGTATTCATCCTCGATTCATCACCCTCACCAATCATAGAGTTCGCTACGTCAGTAGCGGATTGTAGAAGAAGTTTTATAAATCTTACTTCTCATAGGCATAGGAAGACACACTATGATACAAAAGGCTACAGACTAATGTTTCCATCCCTTTTCCCTCGAAACAGATAAAGGATGGTTTATCTCTATGAAGTTCAGATCATCGGAAATATCTCTTTTTACGCTGCGGAGAACATGAACGTCATAATCGGAATAATCTCAACCCTAATCGGAATTCAAGGTATTTAAAGCTACAAACAACACCGACACTTTAACCTTTTAAACATCTCCAAAAACTCTATTTGTGCTCAAATGCGACAAGTGCGGGAGGAGGGCTGTAGCCTATATAAGACATGCAAACAAGCACCTCTGCAGGAAGCACTTCATAGAGTACTTCGAGAGGAAGGTCAAGTACGCCATAAAGAAGTATAACATGATAAGGAGCGGTGACAAGATAGCGATCGCTCTCAGCGGAGGAAAGGACAGCACAACTCTTACTTACGTTCTTCACAAGCTTTACAAAAAGAGAAGGGATATAGAACTCGTTGCGATAACGATAGATGAGGGAATAGAGGGTTACAGACCTCCTACGGTTAAGATAGCAAGGAAGATAACTTCGGAACTGGGTATAGAACATCATGTACTTTCAT
The DNA here is from genome assembly GCA_964471215.1 of uncultured archaeon. GTDB lineage: Archaea > Halobacteriota > Archaeoglobi > Archaeoglobales > Archaeoglobaceae > Archaeoglobus_B. The sequence continues at coordinate 14,586 of CAYYFC010000030.1, forward strand.
TTAAGGATGAGTTCGGAATGACTCTTGACGAGATGGTGAAGATAGGTAAGAAGAAGCCGTGCACGTACTGCGGAGTTTTCAGGAAGTACCTGCTCAACAGAAAGGCAAGAGAGCTCGGATGCACTAAGCTGGCGACTGGTCACAATCTTGACGACGAGGTTCAGACAATACTTCTCAACTTCCTTCAGGCAGATCTAGAGAGACTTGCAAGACTTATTCCTCAGAGGGTTCAGGAAGGTCTCATACTCAGGATAAAGCCGTTCAGAGAGGTTTACGAGAGAGATGTCGTTGTCTACGGCCTTCTTCACGGTCTTCCTATGGACATGAACGAATGCCCTTACAGCCAATTCCCCGTAAGGGCTGTTGTAAGGGACTTCATATACGAGTTCGAGAACAGGTATCCAGGGAGGAAGTACTCGATAATGAGGAGCTTTGAAGAACTCATACCGTGTTTGAAGCAGATGTACCCGCAGGTTGAGCTTAACAGATGTAAGATATGCGGAGAACCAACTCCGAAAGATATATGCCAAGCATGTTCCCTTTTAAAGGAGCTAAAGGAAGGAATCAAGCCTTAAATCCCTGAACTCGAACTTCTGGTAATCGTGACCGACAGGATAATACCTCTTCGCTATATCGTGAGGTGGAAAAAAATGGCCGAGATGTGTCAGAACAGTTTTCTTGGCACCTATATTTTTTGCAAGCCCCATCGCCTCTTCTGCGTTCATGTGCTTCCTGAATCTCCCCCTTGGTGCCAGAGCTTCGACTATGAAAAGATCTGGATTTCTCATCTCCTCAATACTCCTTTTAGGAATGTTAACATTTGTGTCACCGCTTATAACAACCCTGTAACCTTTCCACTCTATCTTAACACCAACGCTGCTTACCGGTGGATGGTTTACCTCGAAAAGCGTTATATCCATGTCGAAAAGCTTAAAGGTTTTGTAGCATTCAACCTCGACAGGCCTGTACTCCATGAACTCCATGAACCTCCCTATGTCGTCGTGTATCTGCGGAGTCGTGAAAACCTTTACGTCGCTCTGAACCCTGTAGAAATCCCCGAAACCACCGAAGTGGTCGAAGTGGCAGTGCGTCCATATCACGGCATCCACCCTGTCGACGTTCATATCCAGGAGCTGCCTCCTCATGTCGGGTGATGTGTCTATGAGAAGTGTTTTCCCCATGTTCTGAACCATTACGGAAAACCTCTTTCTTTCCCATCCCTTTCTCCTGGCATCCTCGCACGTCTTGCAGTGACAGCCTATAACCGGAGTTCCCGTTGAATCTCCTGTTCCAAGAAGGACTATCTTCATGAATTCAATATTGAATTGAGGAAAACTTTAACCTTTTGCAGTCCATTTAGGTAACACCGTAAATCTTTTCACCGCATGTGCTGTGGTGTTCAGCTGACGTCCGCATTGAACATCTGCTTTGAGACACTTCACCCGAAGGGTTAACAAAGCCAGACGGAATGTGGGAAGATCCTAAGGTGCTGATTATTACAAAACGTCGCTAAGAAATCTTCGCCTTTTACAGTAGTTCCGAAAGTGGAATATTTGGCAACTAGATAAAAATCTATAGGATATTTCAAAATAAAATAAAAATTCTCAATCCCATTTAGATTAACCTAATTGCCAACTTTCAGAACTACTGTTCAATGCAGGGAGAATGTCAATTAATGAAGCAATCTTAGGAGCAGAACGGTTAAAGAAATAGTTATGGATTTATCGAAATAAATAACATTGGAACAGCGATTTCTAGAATTCTAACGGGGCATGGTATTCAGAATTATGGATGATCCATCTAGATCAATTAACTCACATTTTACACTTAAGTTATGTCGATTTTTGGGGTTCAGCGGACATTTGATAAGACATATGTCCGCCTTGGTGCCCTTGAAGGATAAGACCTTCAAGGGCTCGCTCCCTTTCGGGATAACCCCCAAGCCCCACATTCGAAGGTTAATAACTGCTACAACATCTCTATCTTGAATGAATCCTCATTTACACTTCATCAACCTGCCCCTAGGCAGCTAAGCTGCCCGAGCAGACAGGGCTAAATATTCAAGAAGAGAAATATAAATATGTTGTGATCGCAGAGTGTCTATTAATGTCTATTGTTACAGCTCCGCAAAGGCGATGTTAAAAAATGGATGATCTAAATCTAAAATCAGGGGATATGGACGTTTTGACATCCTCTCGTACTAAACAGTAGATGGAAAGGTCTGGCATTTGACCAAAATAAAAATTTAGAGGATATTTTGAGATCACTGGTCTGAAATAGAAATAAATCAAAAATCAAATGAAAAATGTGAATAGAAATGTTTGCAATTGTATTAACCTAAAGCTAGACCTTCTTAATAACTTAGATGAGGTCTTGAGGAACAATATTTCGACATCAAATTCCTTCTTTTCCATTTCTTTAACTAACTCCTGTTCTCTTCTTGCAAAGAGAGCCTTGCACCCAAGCTTTTTTGCTAATACCCTCAAAGCGGATGTTCACTCACCGATGTGGACATCCGTTGAACTCCAAACCCCGAGGATCAATAGAACTACAGAGCATCATTAAAACGTTTAATGAACGATTTCCAATTTAGCACTTCTATCTCAATTTCGTCTTTATGCTTGTGGATTATCCTATCCTCAGTTAGAAGCTTTCCTATCTCCTTTGCCTGAGATATTATAATCAAATCTATGATGTTTACGTCGTTCAAAATGTTAAGCATATCGTTAAAATTTTGATCGTGCTTAGCAGTATATCCATGTATCACTACCTTTCTATCAGATCTCAGGATTGACAGACCTTCGTTAAATCTCTTTAGCACCTCCTCGTTCCTATTTTGAAGGGCTTTAGCCTTAGCTTCGAAGATCGAAATCTCACTGATATGAATCTTATCGAGTTTTCGAATTAGCTCGGCAAATTTCCTTCTCGAAAAGCCTTTAACGTCAATGTCCATGTAAAAAAAGGGTATGACAAACGTTGTATCCAAGAAGATTTCCTTCATGTTCCCAGCAACCTTGAAATTTTATCTCTTATCTCTCTCAACTCATCTACGGATACCTTTAATACTGGTTTCTCCATTAGAACATCAAATATACTACGCTTTTTTCGGATTATTAGCTCCTTCCCTCTCACTTCAACTAAAACCTCATCTCCAGGCTTAAGATCAATTGATTCTCTCACCTTTTTAGGTATGTATAGCTCTCCCTTCTTTCCGACTTTGCCTATCATCCGATAAAATATTAACTTCTGAAAATATGTAAGTTTCGGAATCATTCAGATTACGGTTGAATTGACCTAGTCACCCACATTTAACATAACTTCATTCAGGCTCATCCCAGGTGAGCGCTCGGGAGCTCCTTTCAGCCCCGATAACTCACCCTTAGCACGGGCACATCGTCATTATCGGAGCCTTGGGGAACACCTGAGCGGGTTCGATAACGGCATCCACCTCGCTATGTTCATCAACTTCACCGCCGTCATTTCATCACCGATAAATTTAAATAATGTAGTAATACTTAAATATTCCGCTTTAGATTCTTAAAATATGGTAAGATTCGTTAACTTTTGTTAAAATTTTAGTGACCGTTCATTACCTCCAAATAGACCATGAAGATTTTACATATTTGAAAGCCGAATATTAAAAATTCTTCAACTTCTGATGAGTAAATATCTTCTCTTGAGGTATTTGATGTGTTTAAGTCTTTTTTAACTACCATTCTGACTCTCCTCTACTTTTATAACTTTTGATTAGCGGAGAGCCTTCCCGTCTCAATTCATAGACGGGCTTTCGGGGGGAACGGAGCTCCCCACATCTATCTTTAAACCTCTCAATCTAATATTCCAGCTACCGACTACATCTCTATCCGCAATTAGACCGCATTCACATTTTAACAACCTCTGCCCATTCGGGCTTAATTTTCTCCCACATATCGGGCAGAGGCTTGAGGTTTTATGAGGATTAACATAAACAACTTCAATACCATTCAGCTTAGCCTTATACTCCAATATTTCTTGGAATTTTCTAAAACTCCACCTATGTAACCTTCCGTTTAATTCTTTCGAGTAAT
>CAYYFC010000031.1:0-17794 GCA_964471215.1 uncultured archaeon
GGCTTCGGTATTTCATGGGTGATGAATATCTACGTGCCTACGTAGATAGGAACCCAAGGTATTTTGAGCGTTATCAAAAGAGGAGTCAGAAATATCACTTTAACACATAATTTTTCCCTTTAAATTTGAAGTGATTGTCATTTACAGATTAGGAATTAAGCTGAATGTCAAAGTTTTTCTGAGTGTGACTCTTAAATGTGTTGATGTTTTTACATAGTGCTGCTAAGAGGCTGCCATTCAGGGTAGGGATGAGATACGGGGGTGGGATGTTTATTGTTAGTTCTTGTATCTGTATTGGGTCTATATTGGTAGGATAGATTATAAAACAAGTCTTTATAACCCCATAAGTGATAGAGATGACTTTGTTTTGAATATCCCGTCCATATCATATAAGAATATGCACAAACCTCTCCCAGAATCCTCAACTTCAATGCAGGAAAAAGGTCAAATCGCTTTCAATTCGAGCAATATTTAAATACATTGAGTAGGATCAAGCCGATGTAAAATGCAGAAAGTACGATCAACTAAGAATGAAACTGATCATATAAAGCTTTAAGAAATGGTAAAGGTGATATAAATGCAAGGCAGATCTATTGCAGGTTCTATACTTGCGATAATCGGCGGAGCATTAATACTTGTTCAGGGACTCATAATTGCATACATATCCCTAACGAGCTTTAATCAGGTCTTGACAATGCTATCAGGATCAGCTCCACCGGAAGCTATTGAGTACTGGAGAGTTGCCGGACCACTACTTCTAATAGCCCTCTCGATAGTCTTCGGCTGCATATTCGGGGCTCTCGTAATTTCATCAGGGGTTCTTGCATTGAGAGGAAGGAGAATACTTCCAGGAGTAATGGCCATAGTTTTCTCAATACTCAGCATTTTTAGCGGAGGCGGATTTCTAATCGGTCTGATACTAGGTGTAATTGGTGGAATACTAATACTGGTCTTAAGATAAATATATGATGTAATGTTTTTTCAGTATATGGAGGAAAAGAAAATAGTTTACTTCAGGAACAAGGGGAGGGAAAACACCGAAAAGACTTTGGAACTTGCAAAGGAGAGGGCATTGGAATTAGGGATAAAATACATCGTAGTGGCAAGTACATCTGGTGAAACTGGAAAAAAAGCCGTAGAGATCTTTAGAGGTAGCGGAATAAACGTCATCGTAGTGACACATCAGATGGGTTACAAGAGGGAGAATAGAATAGAGATTAGAGAAGATTACAGAAGATTTATTGAAGAAAACGCAAAACTCGTAATAGCATCGGATATATTCACTACCGTTCCAAAGATCATATCCAAATACGGTGGATTCATGCCTTTAAACATAATCGCCGATACCTTAAGACTGTTCTGCCAAGGTATGAAGGTATGCGTCGAAATCTCGGTAATGGCAGCGGATGCCGGTGCAATTCCTACTGATGAAGAGGTTATAGCAATAGCTGGAACTGCTGAAGGAGCAGACACGGCAATAGTTTTGAAACCGGCTAACATCCATAGGTTTTTTGACATAGATATAAGAGAAATAATATGTATGCCAAGAGAAAAATAGTTTTATATATAAAATGGATAATTTCTTTTTAACAATTTTTCAAGTTCCCTGTCCATTTTTATACTAAGCTCTTCCTGTTTTTTAGATATCGGCTTTAGTACCGGTTTTTGAATATAGGGTCCGATCGCTACCAATCCCCTAATTTTATCAACCGAAACGGGCGGAATCTCCCTAACAACCTTTAATATTACTTGAGGATTTGCATCTATTTCCTTCAACAGTTCTTTAGGTATATTTCTGAAACCGTAAGATGGCAAATCTCTCGGCACGTCATAGTCGCTGGCAACATCGAGTTTAACACCCAATCCGATAGGATTGGGTTTATAAATGGTATCTATTTTCAAATACCATACTTCTTTAGGGTTCAGAAATAGAAAATCGTAAAACCCCCTCGGACTTCTTCCCATTAAAGCCCTCCAGTTGTTAGGATTTTTATTATAGCTTTTAATTATCTCTCTTAAAGCATCTCTGTAATCTAGCAGCTCCATATTGATGAATTGGAGCAGTAAAAATTTATAAGTTTTATCTCAGTCAAGTGATAAAAACTATGGGGTTCAGCGGACATAGAGATATGTCCGCTTTGGGTTACATCACCCGAAGGCTCGCTCTCGTTCGGGGTAACCCAAAGCCTCACATCCGAAGGTTTTATGCCCCAATAGGCTACTAAGTAACCTGACAGATGGTGTTAAAATAAATGGATGTGAAAGTATAGATGTGTTATGCTTATGAAGTATCTATTAATGCCTTGTGAAATAGTTTTAATAGTCGTAGACGTTTTAGAGCATTAATATCTCTTAATAGCATAAGCAGAATGCTTATCCGATCCAAGTCTTCTACCGATTGCTTCACCGGTGACACTTGTTTTAGCGGGATCAATCAAGTAAACATAGAATGTTTTAAATGAAAATCTAATTATAATAAATTTATAAACTTTTCTATCCTCTCTACCTCAAAGGGAACGTGGGAGTGTCGTGGGTAGGGAGTCCCAAATGATAAAGGGAGCGGAGCGAGATAACCTCTTCACCCCTACCCCGAACCGAGGAAGGGTTACTCCCTACCCCTTGGCACTCCCTAACCCAATGAAGGTCGATGTTCGCTCACAAATGCTAACATCTACTGAACCCCTATAAAATCGTTACTGCTTCGCAAGGCGCAAATCCTCAGATTATCTCGACATGGATCCTATTCCCAAATCTATCATAGAATTCCCAGCATCCCTCCTTAAACGGATAACACACTATTATGTGAATTATTCCACATCTTTCAAACATCTCCAGATCTTTTTCTGACGGTGCGCAGTTGGATGATGGATGGCTGTGAATAGTTCCGTATATCTTGTATCCGAGAGGGAGCATGTCCATATGAATCAAAGCCGAATACTCACTCGAATCAAACGGTAAGAACACGATTTCCTCGATAATATCTTTTTTTCCACTAAGCAATGCTACAAATTCATTTGGATAATTTTCCTTGGCGATTTCCAATGCGAGTAACAGAACTTCCTTTTTTATCTTCATCGATGATTTTACAATTTCACGCTAAATATCCCTTATGCGGACATGGATCGATCGTGACATTAAGACTTAAATGTCATCCAGATAGGATTTTAAATATTATTATAATATTATAATTAAAATTTATTATTATAAAAAGGCTGCAAAATCAAAGTTCGGCTATAATAAACTTTAAAATCTTCCAAGAAGAATAGATATGTGGCAGGATTGAGGAGGGTAGTATTAGACGTTTTAAAGCCACATGAGCCTAGTAACGTATTGCTCGCTTTAAAATTGAGCGAGGTTGAAAATGTGGAGGGTGTGAACCTGATATTAAGAGAAATGGACAGAAACACTGAAACTCTTAAGATCACAGTAGTTGGAGACAACATGAATTTCGAAAAGATTAAAAAGGTTCTGGAAGAATTTGGTGCCGTAATACACAGTGTCGATGAAATAGTTGCCGGTAAGAGAATAGTTGAAAGCGTTAGTACGGAGCAGGATTGAGGTGTTTGAATGCAGAAAAAGATCCCTACCGGTATATACGGCCTGGATAAGATGCTTAACGGTGGACTGGTAAAGGGCAGGACTTATCTGATCAAAGGGGGACCTGGAACAGGCAAAACAATTCTTTCCATGCAGTTCCTGATTAACGGTTCTCTTAACAACGAAAAAACCCTCTATATAACCCTTGAAGAGTCTATAGAAGAGGTAAAGGAAAACATGAATGTATTTGGATTTGATCTATCCAATATAAAACTAGTAGATGCATCTCCGACCGGTAATAGATCGATATACGGTGATCTATTTTTGAGTTTTGATATAGATGTTCAGGGATTTAAAACCATGCTTGAAAACGAGTTTGAAAAGGAAAAACCCGATAGACTCGTTATAGATTCGATAACGATGCTGAGGGTTTCAACTGGGTCTGAAACGGAATACAGGAGGGATTTACTGGCCTTAATAGGTTTGCTGAAGAGATATGATGTTACGGCTTTGTTAACATCAGAAATTTCAAAGGATTGCTGTATAGAGGACTATTTAGTTAGCGGGGTTATAGAGTTGCATACAATGAACGTTAAGGGGAGAATGATGAGGGGTATTAGGATTTTGAAGATGAGAGGTAGCGATTTTGACGATACAATGAGACCCTATAGAATCACCTCAAGGGGGTTAGAGGTTTATAGTGACCTGAGTTTATTTGAATGATGATACGATTACCAAGCCCCATAAACCTGATACTGGACGGAATAGAATCCGGGGGGTTTATGCTCATAGAGTACAATTCTCTTTCTGAAATAGAATTCTTATCGATTGATATGCTGAAGATCGAGCATGTAATTTTGATAGAAATCGGAGATAAGCTACATATAAAAATTCCGGCCCTTCTTAAGTTTATGAACAGGAGTTTAAAGGTTATAATAATAAGCATATCCAGCTTTCCGCTCGAAATACCGAATTTTGAGGTTATAAATATACCTCTTGACGATCTGACAAAAATACTATCCAAGATATATTCGTTTTTAAAGGATGGTTACAAGGATTGGATCATAGTCCTTTCTAGCATAGATCAGGTTATGCTATATCTAGATGTTAGAGAATTTCTAAGAGAACTGACCAGATTAACAAAGGCACTACCTAATCTTACCATAATAGGTTTTCTTAATTATGATGTAGTCGATAAGATGACTCTGTCTCTCCTCGAAAGCATTTCTACGACGGTTGTAAGGGCTGAGGGAAGAATAGATTTCGGTATGAAAAGAATCAGAAGATTCATCTACGTCGTTAAGTCCGTAAATCCGCACAAAAAAGAGATGGTTGAGTATGAGATTCGGGATACTAAAGCTAGATGAAATAGTCGAGGAAGTCGAGAACGGGAGGATCATCTTGATAGAGGAAGTAGGAGATATAGGATTCAGACTTGCATTGAAATTTTTAAAGAACGCCTTGAATTCTGGATATGACGTTTACGCGATAGTGCCTTCAAGGTTAAGAAGGGATATCGAGAAGGAGATGAGATGTGAAGTCATAACGCCGAATAAGGATTTTACACTTCATGAGCTCTTCACGATCTCGTTAACCGTTAAGAAGATAGGAGATAGGGTAGGACTGTTCAACATACTTCAAAACCTGCTAACCATACATTCAGCCGAGAAGATATATCAGTTATTTCAGGAGATATGCGAAATAGTTCGCGATAAAAGGGGTATTATGATCGTTATGATAGATAAGAGATTACTGAACTCGAGCGCTCTTGCAATGTTTGAATCCGAATCCGATTACGTAATCGATTTAGAAGAGAGAATAAACGGTTTAAAGGTAAAGAGGGGAATAAGAATTAAGAAAAATCCAAAAAAGCCTCCAAGCGATTTTTACGAGCTGATAATAGCCGGTAAGGATATAGATGTCGGTAATAGAATAGAATAGAAAGTTTTAAATCAATCTTCATGAAGTTTATGATGATAGTGATGAATACCATGAATGTTGAGAAGGGTAAGAATCTGATGGTAATAGGTCCTCCGTTGGTTGGAAAGGATTTATTTGTTAAAGAGATACTGAAGAATGAAGTAAAGAAGGGATCGGGCGGAATATACGTTACTACAAAGGATACGGCTGAGGAGATAATAAAGGAATTTGAGGGTATAGATATAAAGATAATTGATTGCGTATCAAAGATAGCAATACCGGATGTTTCGGATGATACGAATATAAAGAGGGTTTCTAGTCCGATCGATTTAACCGGTATATCCGTTGGTATAAGCAGGTTTCTTGAGGAGTATATCAAGAGCGGTAAGGATAGCGTGGTCATAGTATTCGATTCGCTTTCAAACCTGTTAATGTACTCAAACCTTCAAGCCGTATTCAGATTTTTACACGTTCTTACGACTAGGATAAGGGTATGCGGTGCCAAGGCATTTTATATAGTTGAGGAAGGTATGCACGATGACAGAACAGTTATAACTCTAAAGCAGATATTCGATGGAGTGATAGAGGTAAAGGAGGAAGATAATAAGAAATATTACAGGATCATCACACCAAAGGAGAAGACAGATTGGATCGAATTTTTATTAGGGGTGAGCTGAGATGAAGATAGGGATACCTGTTTTAGATGAATTGATAGGCGAAATACCGCTAGGCAAGGTTATAACGTATTACATAGATCCAGAAGTTGAAGGAGATGTCTTCTCAATGCAGACACTCTACAGTAACTTGGAGAAATACAAATGCGTATTTATAACTAGTTCCATGAGTCCAAGCAGTATAAGGGCTAGATTTAGAGAATTTGGCTGGAATGTTGATGAATCTGAGAACTTTTCAATTCTGGACGCGTATTCTGGATATATAGGTGACATATCCGATGAAAGATATATCGTGAGGGATCCGTCCAATTTAGATGAGATGGATAAAGTCGTTTCAAAGGCTATAGAGGAAAACGATTTAATCGTTTTCGGTTCCCTTTCAACGTTAATAGATATGATAGGTGAGGAGATACTTGATTATGTTGAGAGATGGAATAAGTACGCAAGAATAAACGATTCTGTAATACTCTACAACTTCGTCGCATGGCCGTACGATAGCAGAATCGTCGATACAATTAAGGATCTCTCGAATGCTGTTATCGAGGTGGGCGGGATATATCATAGGGTGATACTCGGCCAGTACTACGGAATACTGAAGGTTGACTGGAAGGAGGTAAAGGGAAAAGCTGTTTTATTCAAGCTTGTGAAACCCGGAGGTATTAAGGCGTATATTCCAAAAATACTCGTTACGGGACCATACAATGCCGGAAAGTCAACTTTTGTTCACGCAATATCATGCAGAGCTGTCTCTGTTGATAGATTGGGTACCACCGTCGCATTGGATCACGGACATGTCGAATACAAGAGATTTTCAATAGATGTGTTCGGAACGCCTGGACAGGAAAGGTTTGATCCAATTCTAAGGATACTCGGAGGGGAGGCGTTGGGTGTTATACTTATAATAGACTCGACAAAACCTGAAGACTTTCCAAGAGCGAAGCAAATGCTCGAGGCCACGACAAAGTTCGGACTGCCATATGTCGTTGCAGCAAATAAGCGGGATCTCCCCAATGCATTGGGAGTTGATGAAATTAGAAAGAGGTTAACAGTTCCGAAAGAAGTTCCAATAGTACCGTGCTCTGCCGTTAAAAAAGAGGGCGTTTTTGATGTTTTGGATGCCCTTTTAAACCTTTTGATAGGTGGTTGAAATGGTTAGTTTAAGGGAAATGCTCGAGAAGATTTTGAAAGATTTAAAGGCTATTGGCGATATTGAGGCTACGGCTATTGTGTCAAGAGACGGTTTACTAATTGCTGCGGATATCCCCCAAAACGTCAACGCTGAGGCTTTTGCCGCAATGACAGCGACAATGCTCGGTGCAGCCGAAACTGCAAGCTCCGAGCTCGGGAAGGGTATACCTGAGAGGGTTATAGTTGAATGTAAGGAGGGAAAGATAATCGCATGCGGAGCGGGTGCAAAGGCTTTATTGGTTTTAATGACGAATCCCAGAGCAAGTCTTGGTCTGGTCCTTTTTGAAATGGAAAAGGCTAGTGAGAAGATTAAGGATTTATTAAAGTGAGGTGATTTTATGGAACCGTTCGACTATCTTGTAACAGAGGATTTGACAAAAAAGAGTTGGGATGAGCTCGAGAAAATATTTTTGGAGCATAAGGATGGAAGAATAGTTTTCATAAAAAGAATTCCAGTTGCATCTCTCTATGGGACATTTCTATCGGGAATCTATGCACAACTGATTAGAATAGTCGGTAAGGCGGCCAAAGGACTTATACTGAATGCATCGAAGGAGGGTGGATACAGAGCTGGGAGTGCTATAAGGAGGAGGTACATAAAGAAGTTTGGTGATTTAACTAGAGATAAAGCCATAGCGATCGCGAAAAACATGATTACGATATGGGATAAATGCTTTGGTTGGGGAAACTTCGAGTTTAAGATATATGAAGATTCGATTACGGTCATAGTCAAGAATTCGTTTGAAGCTGTCGGATTCTTAAAGTTAAAAAAGGAAAACTCCGACGTACCGATATGCTGGATGCTGCTCGGCTACATATGGGGTCTGCTTGAAGGGCTACTAAACTGTAAGTTAGACGGGGAGGAGAAGAAATGCTTTGCAAAAGGAGATGAAAATTGTGTATTCGAATTTAAGGTAAAGGAATGATTAAAAGTGTGAATAACCCCTGAACTTCACCTTTTCTCTTTTACCGTTCTTTCTAACCAACCATACACCTTTACCATCCACAACCTTTCCTATCTCAAATCCATGTGACATCTTTTTTGAAGTGTAGACGAGTTCGTAATCGCCACCTGAGTACATGAATAAATCCAGGGCCTTATCGTAATCAACAAACTTAAGAAGATGATCCAGTACAATTTTTTCCTCGTATATTTCAATTCCCACATGGCTCTTCTTTGCTATCAGGTTTAAAGATATCGCCAAACTGTCGCTTATATCTGTCATAGCATTTGCATGCTCGGCTATTTCCATGCCTTCAAGGACTCTGGGTTCAGGCTTAAACAGAGAATCCGGGTAGGCTATTAAATCCCTTTTAACACCTGACAAAAGTTGTTCAAGGCTCAGCTGAGCCTTTCCAAGCAGTCCTGTTATAAAAACCCTATCGCCGACCTTCGCACCTGACTGAGTTATGTACTTATCCGCCACACCGACTGCAAATCCCGATATGAACAGCTCATCGCCGAAATCCACATCCCCTCCAACAACTGCAACACCGTATCTGTCGGCAAGTCTCCTCATACCATGCAGGATTTTCCTGAAAAACCTCTCATCTACACTGTTCGTTAACGTTATCGTGTAAAGGAAAAAGAGGGGTTTTGCACCGCTTCCTGCAAGGTCGCTGAGGTTAACGGCAAGAGCCATATGACCTATTTCCTCAGGTTTTATACCCTTAGGAAAGTCTGCCCTTTCATGCAGACAGTCCGATGTGAGTACGAGATTTTTATCGCATATCCTCACAACTGCGCAGTCATCCTCAGCTATATTAACTACTATGTCATCCCTCTTAACACTCAGAATTTCCCTTGCAATCTCAATCAGTTCGAACTCTCTCACATTCATAGATGCACAAAACCTTACATGTTATATATAGGCTTGTTAAAGGCCTGTCGGCCAGCGATACAAAATCTGCGTTGTGATCTCTTAAGATATTAATTGTTTTATCTTCAAAATCTCCATGCGGGAAAGCACCTATGCATACGGCTATTTTATCCTCGCTCCTGAAAACCGATCTCATGTAGTCTTCTCCCATGTCACCCCTTTCGCTGAGAACCAATACCTTAAAATCCTCAAGTAGGCTTTCAAGATTTGCGTCCATTATTTTCAGCAACACCTTCTCATTCGCCCTTATTTCTCTCTTTTTAAACAAATCCTCCATTACACCTATAAATCTGTAGTAATTTCTGGGAATTCTCGTCTCCCTGTTTATCCATATTATTTCATCGTTTATCGTATGGATGAATATCTCCAGATCTTTAATCGTTGAATCCAGTGCAAGTAAAAGATTCTGATGGATTATATCCGGTCTTCCTCTTTTTTCTTTTTTCTCAAGTGATTTCATTGCCGAATGGTGCTTTGAATCGTCCAGTATCATTTCACCCGGCTTTTTCTTTCTTCTCTTAGCATCCTTTAAAATTGCAGGATGTCTTACTATGCTCTGGGGGATTAACTCAAGGGATGTGTCCAAAAATATCAATCTCAACATGGGATAGTTTTCACAACTATTCTTCTCCTTCTGGGTCCATCCAGTTCTACGAACATTATCCTCTGCCATGTTCCCAGATCGAGTTTACCGTCAGAAATAGGTATTACAACACTGTTACCGAGCAGAATCGATCTGAGATGAGAATCTGCGTTATCGTCTATTCTGTTATGGAGATACTCCGCATTTCTCGGTATCAGCTTTTCTAGCATTATCTCTATATCTCTCTTCAATCCAAGCTCGTCTTCATTTATTATGATTGCTGTAGTCGTATGTCTCGTGTATACAACAGCTATTCCATCCTTTATTCCGCTTTTCCTCACCTCCTCTCTGACAATATCCGTTATATCCAGTATCTCAACTCTGTTATTCGTTTTTATCTCAATCATAAGAAGTAATCTACCGATATTTATAAATCGTTAACGAAGAGCTTCTGATTTTTTATAAAAATTACAAATGCCAAGAACCTCTAAGATATCCCCATAGACTTAACTCAGTTGTCTGAAGCAAATTCTTAACGAGGGAATTTCAGCTGTTCCGGTTAAGCCTTTAAGAGCTTCAGTCATCCATAAAACGTCGCTAAGAGAGCTTCAGGGGGGAGAGGAGTTGAGGGAGTTTGACATTCTCCCAGCACTAAAGTGCGAGAATTCCTTGCGGGAAGATTTGTGCATACCCTCAGCCTCATCGGATATACGCGGGGTGGGTCAGCACCTCGTTACACCTATCCCTTACGTGATTCGGGGTTATGAAGGCTTGTTTGACCACCTCTCCCCACCTAACACCAATAGATTGGAGCGAGGTTTTATAAGACTGACTCTCCACATACCTCCCCCCTCCCCTAATTCCATCCCCCGCTCTGAAGAGCGATGCTTTCTTAGCGACGTTTTGTAAGATGTTTGTTCTTTTATAAATAATTAAAAATATTGTAGGAATTTGATCTTAAAAGCCCAATGACAAAAACCGACCTCATAAAGTTATCATGATGGAGTGAAGTGAGAGATTACCTACGATAACAATCACCGTTCACTTCATCCGTAGCATCATATAGCGAACTATATTGTTTTATATCAGCCACGGATGAGTTCATCATGGCTAGCATCCCCCCAACCACCCTACGGCGGACTGCCACCTTCAGGTAATCAGGGTTCATCAGGGATTCATCACCCTCATTAATCATCGGGTTCAGTACATCGGTAATAGATTGTAAGGGAAGTTTTATAAATCTTACTTCTTGTAGTTCTCATAGGTGTATGAGATGGTGAGGAAGACTGTTGAAGTATCTGATGACCTCTGGAGAGAATTTGAGATTTATGCTGTTAAGAAGTTCGGATATTATGGTGCTATAAAGAGAGCATTAGAGGAGGCAATTAGACTATGGTTAGAGGTAGTGAAGAAAGAGCTACAGTAGTTGGAAGATTAATCCTTAACAATGAAGTATCTCTAGCTAAATTACTCACCGTAATGAGAATGTTTAGAGATGCTGTTGAGCTAGCTCATACTCTACTCTTCAAAAAGAAACTTAGCGAAGGTGAGGTTAAGAGGAGATTAACTAGAGTTTTATCTAATGCTTGGTACTCTAGTTCAGCAATTAAAGTTGCTAAACTGTATAGAGAGCAGGTAAGGATAAAGCTCAGAAAACCGCTACTGTACTCTGTTGGTGCTAAAATTGAAAGAGGTAATCGTAATATCAGATTGATAAGTACTGATAGAGTGTTAATCAAGATACCATACGCTAACGGTAGACATGAATGGATTGAGGCAAAGGTCAGATTTGGTAAAAAGTACCTCCCACTACTTCAAGAGTTATTCGGTAACGGTTACAGCTATAGTGCTGGTATAACGATAAAGCTCAAGAACAAAGGAGTAGATTGGAGGAAAGTGTTCAGGAAGAGACTATACCTCTACCTTAACATTCCAGCTAGTTTATACGTAAAGTATTTTGGTAAAAGAGTTAAGGTAAAACCACAGAACAACCTCTATGCAGGCTTCGACTTTAACGTTGACAGAATTAACATGGTCATTGTTGATTCTTATGGGAGAATTAGAGACATAAGAAACATTCACTTTCCCGAAGTTGTTAACTACAATAGAGATAAGTCAAGAGCCATTAGACAAGAAAGCCTCTCAAAACTTGTAGAGTATGCAGTTTCGCATGGAGTAAAATACTTTGTAGTTGAGGAACTCTCAAAGCCAGATAACTTAAGAGGTAGAGTTAGGAAGTGGTCTATTAGAGAATACCAACAACAAATAGAGATGTTAGTCAAGAAAATTGGTGGTGTTCTCATTAAGGTGAATCCATCATTTACTTCAATTGATGCAATAGGTGTTGCTTTATCAAGAAGAATTGATATACATACAGCATCAGCATACCTCATAACTCTCAGAGGTATAAAAAGATACACTATGATATAGAAAGCTATAGTCTAAGGTTTCTGCCTTCATAGTAGACGAAGTCGTTGACATCCTCTCTGCACTGAAGTGCCTAGCGGAGATGTTTGCATATATTTTCATCGGATATACTCATGGTCCAGCATCTCGTTCACACGTCTTCAGCAAGGAAAAGAAAAAGGGATATAGTTTCCATCTTCTTGGTTGACTCTCTTACTCGACGTCAAACATATTATAAGACTAACTCTTCACAACCCTAATTCATCCCAGCTCTAGGTCTCCCTTAGCGACTTTTTGTAATTATGTTAATCTAAATAAAATTATTTTTCCTTAAAAATCTGCCACGACTCTTATCTGATTAAATATTTCACTTCAGCATCTAATGTTATGGGTTTTATAACGATTTTTTGTCAAATGCCTGATTAAGCTATTGATCCTTCTTAAGCAGATTAAAACTGACTCTTACATCATGCCATTTTTGAAAAATCGTTCGACAAAATAGATTTTTAAACGTCGCCAAATCGCTCAAACAATCCAACCTTTAACCTTTAACTCTCTACCAATCAAACGAAAAGTTAAAGCTTTGGCAAGAGCAACTATGCAGATCATCGTCCATAAAGGGTTGTAAATAAAGTAGTAAAGAGGCAAGAGTTTGAGTTCAATACTATAATTAGTTTTCTTTGAAAGTGCAACCATAACCAAAGCCCATATTATAAAGGATGTTATCATCGCAATTAGATTTCTCATCACATGGAGTTCAAAAATGGATAAAAGGAGTAAGGACAAAAATTTGAAATGCACAAAGAACATGAAGGGAAGAATTAAGCTCAAAGCCTTTAGAATGATACTATCTGGAAATGTAAAGCCAAATATAAGCCCAACAACTGAGGGATAGAATGAAAACAGATATGGAACCCAAAGTTTCGGCTTTTTCAAAATATCCCAGAGGTTTTCTATCATGACTTCTGCTCCGCCCAAGCTCCATCTTTCCCTTTGAACAAGCCATTCCTTAAAGCTAGATGGAGCTTTCGTTATCGCTCTTCCGCAGATTCCAACTCTGTATCCGTTGAGTCCCAACCTCATACCTAAGTCTGTATCCTCGTTTATACGTTTCCTAAATCCACCCAATTTTAATAAGACATCCTTTTTTATTCCAAAAGCCGCTCCATTCAGACTTAGACACGAACCAAGCTTGGATGCGATCTTTGCAGTTAGAAACATATTGAAGTATTCTATGTTTGCAAGCCTTTCAATAAGAGATGAAGCGTTGATTTCCTTTACGATTTCCACCACATCAAACTCCTCAAAATCTCCCAATTCTGCTATTATAGTGTCTGAATCTACGAAAATTATGTAATCTCCCTCAGCTAAGGCAACGGCATCATTCAGAGCTCTCCATTTCCCCCTCCTTTTATCGCTTATCGTGGCCTTCAATCCGTACTTTCTTATAATCCTCAAGATTTTATCGCTTGGCTCATCTACTGCAATAATTATCTCGAATTCTTCTTTCGTAAACTTTTTCACATTCTCTTCAATAAAACCGGGCTCCCTGTAAGCTATCAGAACAGCAGACTTCATTCAAACATCTTCTCTAAATTTTCGATCTCTTTTATTATTTTAGATTTTAATTTTCTTAAAACGTTTATCGGGTTTTCAGCCTTGTAAACGTATCCGATCCATCCCTTTTTGACAATCTCTCTCTTTACAATTCCCTTTTGACTCAAATCCTTTAGCCTCTCCCTTACAAATCTTGCGGATAAGCCTAGCTCCTTTGCAATCTCGCTCACCCTCATTTCTCCTTTTTCTAAAAGCAAAGAGTATATCTTCGAATCTGATGGCTTGAACTTCATATTTTCTAAGATCTTCTCGATGTCAAGTATTATGTTCCTCATAAGAATCACCATCTAGGACTTTGAAATAAAGATTTTCTATTTTTTGCCACGACATCCTATGAGTACTTCTCTTCAACAAATTTTCTTCCCTTCTTTTCAAGTTTTTTGTATTCCATCTGAATCTAAAAGAAAATCTGCAATAGCTTTTTAAAATTCCCACAAGCTTATGGTTACTCAACCACTTCTGATTATTTCTTTTGACTTCCTCCCCGCTCTAAACGGTGGATCGGAAAGTGTGTTGGTAATATATAAATGTTTATAAGGGTATTTAAATGGTTTATAAAGCATCAACACACTTTCCGATCTACTGTAAAGGGCGAAGCTTTCTTAGCAACGTTTTGTAAAATTCGCTTAGCATCAAAATTCTCATGCAATATCCCAGCTATGAACTCATTTATTCCTATATATGAACCAAAAAGAACATATATCTTAGAGTCCTTTCGTAACATGGTGAGAGTATGAAGGAGATAAAAATCAAAATCCCAACTCCAGACGATATCCTTCGAGGAGAGTTTGGAAGACACTTGCTAAAAGCATACAAGGAATTTCTGCTTACCGTGGCAAGTATTCCTCATAGGCATGTGAAGAGAATAGAAGAACTTGAAAAGCGGATCAAAGAGTAGAAAGAGGTTGATTTTCCAATGGTGGAAAAATGATCATTGGTGAAATCATAAACAGGCTGTTCAAACCGAACATAGAAAGGCTAAAGGCAAGATGGGATATTGACGGATTGATAAAAGCTCTGAATCACAGAGATTACAGAATCAGAAAGAAAGCTGCGGAAGCTCTGGGAGAAATGAAAGCTAGAGAAGCTGTGGATGCACTAATCAAAGCTCTGAAAGATGAGAATCCTGAGGTCAGAAAAGTTGCTGCTTATGCTCTTGGCAGAATTGGAGATGAAAAAGCAGTAAAGTCACTTGTTGAGGCTTTAAAGGATGAGAGCTTAGATGTCAGGTTTGAGGTAGCAAAGTCGCTTAGGGAGATAGGTTACAAGAGGTTTGCAGAACTGCCAAAGCTAATTTCTGAAGTGCTAAATATTTCTAAAAATGAAGCTCTTAAGATTCTGGAAAATATTAGAAAGGGTAAATTTGATTTTTTCAGAAAGAGAGTGTAGTTTATGCAAGTATTTAAAATTTAAACTAAAACTATAAATATTAACTATAAAACTGTTTACAATATAAATCTTTAACGGAGGTGTTGAAATGGAAGAAGCTCTTGGGAGATTTTTAGGAGATGTTATTGCTCGCCGTATGATTGAAAAGTTCGGTAATGACTTTGAAGGTTTGAAGAAATCCTTAGAGTATTTGTTTTCTTGGGAGAAGGATTTCAAGCTTGAAGTAGAAAGAAACAGCATAATATCCTCCGGGCTATGCCCCATCAAAAGGTTCTATCCGAGATATTGTGAGAAGGGTTGTATAGCATTTGCAGAGAAATTCGCTGAGCACTTTAAAGCCAAGGCCGAAAGGATATCGACTGAGCCATGCACATTTAGGTTTACTTTAGAACGGGTATAGTAACCTGCATAATTATGGTAATAAACAACGATGTCCCCGCAAATTATGAGTAATACTTCCGAAATCGTTCTGACAGCTCCAGCTACTGAGATGAGTACTCATCATGGCAAAGAGTTTTTGGGCTTTGGAACATTCACACATCTGGGAGTTATTCCCAGCTGGTTCATGAAGCTTTTCTTCTATCCGAAGGTTAAGAACAAAAACGGAGTAATTAAATTTGCTCCTTATGGGCTGAGAAAAGTTGAACTTGCATTTGTTGTTAAAGTCAAGGATGAAGCAAAGACTGGCAAGTATGGGTTGAAGCTCAAAGTAAGGTTCGATAGAATAGACGATCTTCTTTACCTCGACACGTATTTCTCTCAACTTGTTCCTGTTCAGAAAACCGTTCAAGGAAAAATGAAACTGTCACTTATAAGTATGAGGTTCTTACGGAGAGATACAAGCTTAGATACAAGGAAGAAAGTAGAGACATAACGATTCCGATATACGTTAAGGAAAGAGAAGTGAAGCTTGGAGTTGTAAATGTCTCAGCCGAGAACATGATTGGTAAAAGTAAGGGAAAATTGTTCGTTGAAGTGAAGAGCATTGGCGAGAAGACTGCGAAAAATGCTTATCTTGCTTTGGAAACTCCATCTGGCTTTAAATCTTCTGCTTTAAGTTTATCGCAAGCCCAAGCAATGCCTGCGATGCCACCAGCGACGCAAATGCAAATGCCTTCTGCAATGTCCATGCTACAATCTATGCCGTTTCAGAGTTCATAGAAAAAATAGGAATACATTGAAATTTTGATAAGTTTTTTATATTTCCTAACAGATTTGAAGAAATTCCTTAATGGGAGATGTGGGTTTTAGGGCAAGATGTGGGGAGTCCGGGGCAGATACGTATAATGTTGCATTCGTAATATTTAAATACTTTTGTTGCATTTTATAAGATAACAATGAAGTTGTATAGAACGGGGAAGGTGGCGGAGATACTTGGAGTAAACAGAGTTACTATAATTAGGTGGATTAGACAAGGTAAGATTAAAGCAGTGAGGATTGGTAAAGAGTTCAGGATTCCAGAGGATGAAGTTAAGAGATTACTCAAGGGTAAGATCGCTAATATGGCAGTTATCTATGCGAGAGTTTCGTCGTCAGACCAGAAAAGTGATTTAGAGAGGCAAGTTGAATATCTAAAAGAATATTGTTCGGCTAAAGGGTACAACGTTGTAGAGATCTTAACAGATATTGCCTCTGGATTAAATGAGAAGCGTAGAGGATTAAGAAAGCTGTTTGGGTATGTCGTAAATGGTAAAATTGATGTTGTAGTGATTAGTTATAAGGATAGGCTTACAAGGTTTGGATTTAAGTATTTGGAAGAATTTTTCAGTTCGCATGGAGTCAGGATTGAAGCTGTCTTTGGTGAAGAGCCTAAGGATTTGCAACAAGAACTTATCGAAGATTTAATTGCCATTGTAACTTCATTTGCTGGTAGATTATACGGAATGAGGAGTCATAAAAAGAAGAAGGTGGTGGAAAGTGTCAAGCAAGCGATTAGAGACTGTTAGGCTCACAGCAAAGTTCAAACTTGACGGAGAAGTAGATGAGAGTCTGTTTGAAACTTATAGGTCAATAGTTAACGAATTGTTAAATTACGCTCATTCTAAAGGAATTACATCCTTCAAGAGATTGAAATCTGAAAAATATCATGAGCTAAGGCGGAAGTATTCATTACCATCTCATTACATCTACACAGCTTGCCAGATGGTCTGTTCAATCTACAAATCATTCAGAAAGCTTAAGAGAAAGGGGAAAGTTAAGACCGACAAACCTGTGCTAAAGAAAGATGTGATAATGTTGGATGACCACCTGTTCAAGCTCGATTTGGAAAATTGGACTGTCAGAATTTCATATAATGGAAGATTAGAGCTTAAGCTTCTACATGGAGAATATCACGAAAAATTCAGAGATTGGAAAGTAGGGCAAGCTTGGCTCGTCAAAAAGGTTGATGGAATTTACTTGAGCGTAGTATTCTCAAAGAACGTTGAGATAAGAGATTACAGAGATGTCATAGGAGTAGATGTAAACGAGAGCAACATTACAACTGCGACTAATCAAGGTTTTACAACGTTTGAAACGAGAGAAAGAGTAATCAGAACAGCATATTTCTTGAAGAGGAGAAAAATCCAAACCAAGATTAAGTGTAGAAGGGTTAAAGCTAA
>CAYYFC010000032.1:0-17235 GCA_964471215.1 uncultured archaeon
ACTACTAGTACGCGGACCCGTAGCCTAGCATGGATAGGGCGTGGGCCTCCTAAGCCCAAGGTCGCGGGTTCAAATCCCGCCGGGTCCGCTTTTAATTCTTCCAATGCTCCTCTTAGCAGTTCTTTTAAAGATCTATCAGAATTAATTTCTGATTTTTCATAACTTAGGATTGAATTTTTATCGGTCATTGGTCTGAAAAACAAGCTGCAAGATGAATATTGGAAATTATTTTAATCTGGTACAGTATGGTAAAAGAACTAGTTTAATTACTAATGCATTAAATGAGAGACTAACTTGCATTTCAAAGAAAATGCTATTAGATTTCTACTTAAACATACACAGGATATAATCAGACAAACTTCAAATCTGTTAGCAAATCTATATATGTCAAAAATATTTTGCGGTTTATTCAAATAGAATATTACCAAAACTTCTGCGTCCATTGGAAATACAGCATCTTAGATTTCAAAGGTTTTATATGTCAAAAAACATCAGTCCCATTACAGCATGTGAACGTGAAATCGAATCGGATTCCATCAATAATCATCATGATGAGTAAAATTTAAATATCTTGAATTCCTTATCATTATGGTGAGAGAATATGGTTAAGATAGTTCACGCCCAGACCGTATTACCCGAGGACGTTTTGAGGGAGCTGAAAAAGAAGACGGGTGAAAGCGCTACAAAGGACGCTCTAGCTAAGGCTGTGGAGCACTACTTGAAATGCCCGTATACTCATGAGGATACTCTGGAAAAAAGGCTTGAGGAAATAATTAAAAAGAAAAAGAAATCCTAGGCTCTTTTTAAAATAATCTTCCTCGCCAATTCTTCAGAAATCAGAATACCTTCACTATCCACAAACACTTTGGACTCAAACACCCTTACTTTTTTATTTGGCTTTATGCCCACCTTCTCGACAGCCGAAGGACATGCCAGAACAATGTACTCTCCATCATCGGCATCAGAAAGTGTTATAACCTTGTACTCGCATTCCTCACATATGTTGCACTTCCCGGCTATTATCATGCATACCCTCTTCACAACCTCGTCGTTTACGTGATGTTCGACCTCGCAGCTAAGCCTTTCTGCCTCCTCCTTTTCTATTCCCAAAAAATCCCTGAAGAATATTCTGAATATGTTGTAATACTTCTTTATCTTTTCTGCCACTTCCCTCCCCTTTTTCGTTAAAACAACTCCTCTATAAGGCTGATACTCAACGTATCCCTTTTTGCTCAGCTTTAAAAGCATTTCACTTACGCTCGACGGTTTTACATTAAGCCTCTTCGCTAAGTCTCCTGTTCTGACCATCCTCTTCTCCCTTTCCTGAATGTCCAATATCGCCTCGAGATACTCCTCCGCTCTCTCCACTTATGAAGAATCTATTTCAAATTTTAAAAGTTTAACGTTCTTTTATCTTAGATCTTCCGGGCGGCAGGAACTTCACGATTTCATCGGGGGAAGCAATCGCCTTGACTATATGCCTTTCATAATCTTTAGACATCTCCGCAAGTCTCTTTGAAATCTCCACAGCTATTTCATCGATTTCCTTATCACCTATTTCTATTTCCACGTAATAATCACAGTGCTTCTTTACAGCAGAAGTTGGACCTCCCATAACCCTTAAATCTGAGAGATCAACTCCTATCGCACATGAAAGATCAACGCTTATATAGTTCCTCTTTCCAACTATGTAAAAAGACCCCCTGGGAAGGTATTCGCCAGGTTTTGCTGATTTCTTTACCTGTTCCGGAAGAACATAGTATACCTCACCGCTATACCTGCCCTCCTTCCATAGAGATGAGTATATAGCGGAAAACTGAGCTGTTTCGATTATGCTCCTTTCAGGAGCCTTCTGACCGTTTTTTAGTACAACTACAGGTGCTCCCGGAGCCTGGGTATGGAAGAAGAGATCGTTTGATTCCATGTACTTTGAGAAAATCTCTTCGTTCATCTTAGCGTTCCTGCCCCCTATGGCTAGAAACCCGTCAGAAGTTATGAACCATCTAAACCTCTCATACCATTCCCTTTTCCTTACAACTCTTATACCAGGAACGTGTTTTATCCTAAGACCCTTTTCTTCTTCTTCCATTTCCTTTTTAGTCTTTTCAATAGCATCCATTAATCCTTCAAGCTTTTCTCTTGCCCTTTTTGACTTTTCGTAGTAATCCTCCGCTATTTCGTGTAAGCTCCTGTTCAAATCGAGTTTTATCCTCTCACCGTCAACCTCAACTATCACGTAGTCCCTTCCTACTTCTCTAACAAAATCGATCGATCTTGCAACCCTTCTCAACCCTTCAAATCCCTTATCCCTTATCTTCCCCAACTCTTCCAATATCTCTTCGAAAAATTTGTAATTCTCGTATATCAGATCTCCTATTCTTCTAAATCTCCTGAAATCCTCTTCAAGCTTTTTCTTTGTTTCCATCTGTATTTCAAGCCTCTTTTTGAGCTTTTTCAACTTTTCACTTTCCTTCTCTGTCTTCTCTATCTGTTCACATATAATCTTTGAGTAGAACTCGTCCAGGGCATCGTTGAACTTTTCAAAGAACTTCTTTTCATATCCCGAATATATCTCAAGCTCTATTGGTAATACATCGATGTATCTGGATTCTTCTACGACTATATAAGCCTTGAAGTCCTTTGACTTCACCTTACCAAAGAGATCGCATATCTTCTCAAATATCACCCTCAGCTCCGAATCATTAAGCTCTTTTGCCTTCTTGTTCTTATCTATCCCAGCTCTCAGACATATTTCCTCTGAAAAAGTCCCCCCCAATCCACATTTAACTGCAAGAACCTTCACTATTTCTCTTTCATCATTGCATAAATCCTTTAGTACATCAAGGCTTATTTCAAACGGATTAATCCTTTTTTCTGGAAATACATATCTTTCTCCGCGTTTATAGTTCTGTCTGAGATCCATTATTACTTTAAGATCCTCATCGCACAGTACTATATTTCCCTTAAGGAATAGCTCGGAAATAAGAATTCTTCTTTCTCGGCCATCAAACTCCATAACGACAACCCTGTCGAAATCGTACTGACTCAAATTGGAAATCCTCAAACCCTCGAGGTGTTTTCTCAGTAGCATGGCGAAAGCGGATGGCAGTTTCGGGCTTTCTCTTGGAAATCTCGTAAGATGAATCCTTCTGCCAGCCTCTATCACAAGATCCTTCCTTCCCCTCGAGTATATCTTTATCCTTATCTCATCTGGTGGATAGTGGTAAATCTTCTCAACCCTGCCTCCAACTATCTCTTTCCTCAACTCGTCAACGCAGGCCATTATGTCAACCGATGACATCGTCTTCATTTCATCTGCACCCTCCGATTATGTTGTAAAGGGTATCCCTTTGTCTCGGAATCCTTCCAACACCTTCTATAAGATCTACAATTTCTTCTACTGTCAGAAATTCACCAGATGTTGCTCCCGCAGATTTAGATATGTTCTCCTCCATCAGAGTTCCTCCTAGATCGTTCGCACCAACGCACAGAGCCGCCTGAGCTAGTTTTACCCCGAGCTTTACCCAGGAAGCCTGAATGTTCTTTATGCTCGGATGAAGTATTATCCTCGACAGGGCTATGACAAGGAGATCCTCGAATCCAGAAGATCCCCTTACAATTTTTCCCAGCTCGTTATTCTTCTTCATAAATGGAAGGGGTATGAATTCCGTAAATCTCTGGGTTTTCCTCTGAATCTCCTTTATTATCAAGAGATGCTTTATCCTGTGCACCCAGTTCTCTATATGACCGTACATCATGGTTGCAGTCGAAGGTATTCCGAGCCTGTGGGCAGTCATTATTATATCAACCCACTGATCAGTCGTTATCTTTCTGGGACATATCACCCTTCTTATATCGTCGTCCAGTATTTCAGCCGAAGTTCCAGGAATTGAGTTTAAACCAGCCTTTTTCAACTCTTTAAGGACTTCTTTTATCTCCATTCCGCTGTTCCTCGCCATATGGTATATCTCCATAGGTGAGAATGCGTGTATGTGGATGTCCTCAGATTCCTCCCTTATCGCCTCTATTATCGATATGTAGAAGTTTATGTCTGCATTTGGTAAAAGTCCTCCCTGAACGCATACCTCCGTACATCCGTAATCTATTGCAGATCTGACCTTTTTCTTTATCTCCTCAATCGTTAGAATGTACCTCCTTCTATTTCTAAAAGAGCAGAACTTGCAGTCGCCAATGCATATGTCCGTGAAATTTATATTCCTGTTGACGACAAATGTCACGACATCTCCAACAGCCTTACTCCTAATTTCGTCTGCTATCCTGAAAGCCTCAAATGGATTTCTAATAAGCTCTTCTATATCCTCCATCGTCCGCATAATCCTTGATGAGTTTTCCAATCTCATGATCGAACCACCCTAATTTAACAAATCTCGGATATATCGGCAACCTCTCCTTAAGCACAAATTCACCCCTCAAGCAATTCTTTATCCTATCTATAGATGGCCATGGATTATCTGGATTTATAAAATCTGGCGTGACCTCCGAAATCCCTCCAAGATCCCTTGCACCGGCTTTGAGAAAAGGATATACGTCATCTACTAGGTTAGGAGGGATCTGTATCGTTACATCATCCGGAAGTATTTTTCTTGCAATTTTAACCGTTTTCATCATTTCTTCGAAGCTTGGAGGTTTTCTTCTCTCCATAGGCGTACCTCTTTTCGGAACGAAGTTCTGAATTATTACCTCCTGTATGTGCCCGTAATTGCAGTGGATTTCACGTATTACCTCGAGCGAGTACTCCCTGTCGTACTCATTCTCACCTATTCCGACAAGTATTCCTGTCGTGAAGGGTATTTTCAGCTTTCCGGCATTTATTATCGTCCTTATCCTTATCTCAGGTTTCTTTCCAGGACTGTTTGCGTGGCATTCAAGCTCAACTGCCTGCTCAAGCATTAATCCCATGCTCGCATTGTAAGGTTTAAGTTTTTTCAGTTCGTAATAGCTTAAAACTCCTGCATTGGTATGCGGAAGAAATCCCATATTCACAGCCAGTTTGTTCATATCTCTCACATAATCCAGAAAATTCGAATATCCAATTTCTCTCAATTTCTTTCTGAATCTCGGATAGATATCTGGTTTTTCACCAAATGTGAAGAGAGCCTCAACTGTATTAACAGCTCTTGCGAGCAAATCTATTACGTCTTCTCTTGTCATGAGCTTGAAATCGTTTCTCCTGAATCCGCAGTAAGCGCATCTATTCCTGCATGTCCTTGTGAGAGGTATGAAAACGTTTCTTGAAAACGTGACAACTTCCATGTTTCATTGTGATATAGTTTGATAAAAAACGTTGCTTCAACATCCGTTCTCTCCTCAATAGTTTAATAAACATTCATTTAGGATTTCTCACTTTCGGGATAAACGGGACACCGCATATCCTGATTGAATAAACCCACATCTCGCCCTTCAAGGGCTTTCGTATTTAGAGTCAAATGTTCCTTTCGTATTTAAATATTACGCAAATCAAAAACTAAGTCGAACCCTAAAATCTCAAAGATAGAAAATTATTATAAATTGTCCCCTCATACAGTCGACGTAGCGATCCGAAAGATAATATAGATTTCCGCATCTTTTGAAACTTCAAATGAGAAATGCCAGACCTGACAAAACGAAATTCGTAAAAAAATCGATTGCGTTCGGTGAAATACTATCAGGGAATGTAAATTGCAGGTTTTCCAGGCATTGCAAGCCTCTTCTTCTCCTCAGGAACTCTGGATTCATCAAGGATTATCCTCGCGTTCAGCTCACCCTCTATGAACTCTCTGCTATCCTCTATAACCCTCCTCTCATCTATCCCCTCTATTGCTTTAAACACATCCTTATCCCTGAAAACCCTCTTCAGAAATGATGCAACCTCCTTGGATATCTTTCTGAACCTTTCATCCTTCATAAGCACTGACATCGCAGATTTCATGTTTTCAGATCTCAGGGCAACTTTGAGAGCCTCAACCTTCCAGTCCTCGGCAAATGCTACGTAGATCTCGTTACCCCTTGCAAACTTCATGACCTCCTTCACATCCTCTATAAACTTTCTTATGTACTCCTCGATTGCCTCAGCCCTCTCGTCTATCTTTGATTCGTCAAACTCCGGATAACTCTCAAGACTTACAAAACTGTCATGCTTTATGTGCCATAGCTCCTCGCATATATGCGGTATGAAAGGTGCCAGAAGCTTTATCCAATCGTCCAGTATTACGGCTAAATTATCCCCTCCCCTCTTTAGATACCATCTTACATCGTTCATGACTTCGAAGAAGGCTGAATTTACAGCTCTTCTTGTCTGAAGCTTCTCCATGGCATCTCTTGTCTCCTTCACAGCCCTCTGAAATCTGCTTATCAGCCATATGTCCAGATGGTCAAGATCTTTAATCTCCTTTGTGTAATGCTCTTTGACGAGGCTGTAAAATCTCTCAAGGTGCCTTGCAAGTGCCTCCACTTCCTTCCTTCTCCAGTCTGCATCGCTGTCGTATTCCGATGCGTAAAGTATGTAAAGCCTTGTCACATCAGCCCCGTTTTCTTCAACCGCCCTCTTCATTGTTAGGAGTGGTCCCTTGCTCTTGCTCATCTTCTTCCCTTCAAGACTTACATAGCCGTTAACGGCTATTGCCCTCGGCCAGAACTCCTTTGGAAATATCGCTATGTGATGGAAGAGGAAGAACAGGAGATGGTTAGCAACGAGATCCTTCCCGCTACTCCTCAAATCGACAGGATACCAGTAGAGGAATTCATCCCTTATCTCCCTTATGACATCTGGACTAAGTCCAGAAGACCTTGAAACCTCGTTTAAATCTCCTTTACCAAGCAGGACGTAATCAAGGAATTCATCGGTCATGTTCTCCGCCTTAAGCTTTCCCTCGTTTATGAACTTCGATAGTATGTAGTAAGCCATGTAAATTGTTGAATCTGACAGGCTCTCTATAAGCCATTCCCTGTCCCATGGAATCCTCGTACCAAGTCCCTTTCTCCTAGCACAGGCCTTATCCTTAAGCCATTCTATCTTATTTTTAAATTCTTCTTTATAATAATCAGGTATTATTTTCATTTCGTCCAGCCATTTTAGAACCTCTTCCTTCCATTCCTGATCCGAATACTTCAGGAACCACTGATCTCTTACTATTTTAACAACGCATTTTGTACCGCATCTGCATACGACAGGTTTCTCGCTGAATTCGTAGAATACGTCACCAATACCTCTATCTATCAGCTCGCTCTGAATTATATCCTTTACTTCAGACACCCTCATTCCAGAATACTTCCCGGTATTTTCGAGCAGAACACCCTTATGGTATTCCTTCTTGTATATTATCCTCGTGGCCTTCTCGAGGTTCTCATCGGTCTGATCAGTTATTTTAAACTCCTCAACTATCTCCTTTGCCGGAATATGATAGCTTTCATCCTCTATTCTTATAAGAACTATCGGCTCTATTGAGCTAACAGCATCCGAAATTCCGTATTCGTTAAGCAATTCACCGTTTCTCTTCAAATCTTCAACTGCAACGTAATCGTAAGGTGCATGCGCAGGAACGCTCATAACAACTCCTGTTGCATTGTCCGTATCAACAAAGTCCGCCGGGAGTATTGGAACAATCATCTGTCTTATAAGCGATATCTTTCTGATATCACCTCTTCTTTCAACGATTTCAGATAACATCTTAATTACATCCATGAATTTATCGTTCTTTATCCTTTCAATCACGACCTCCTCGATTTTTGAAGTACTGTTGCTTTCTATAGCCTCAACTATTTCGAACTCCTTCAACTCCCTCAACTCATCCCTGAACTCCTTTATTAGCATGGCAGTCGTAACGGGATTTATTACGAATTTACCTATGAAATCCCTAGCGTTAACATCTCTTATAATTTCCACATCTCTCTCCTGATAAGTGAGCTTATCGAAAGCCTCTCCGCTTATGAACCAAACCTCCCCATCTACTCTTGCAAGGACGTAATTAGTTGGCTTTACCCATATGTTTGTTACACCGAAAACCGTTTCAGGTCTCAGGGTTGAGCAGGGGAACACTATCTTTCCGAACTCGTCATCGTCCATGTAAAACTTTATAACGACGTAATCTACAATTGTTGCCTCCTCACCCATGAGCAAATCATGATCCTCGACTGGATTCTGATCGTTCGGACAGTATCTGACAGGATGCGAACCCTTTACGACAAGTCCCTTTTTCTTAAGCTTGTAAAACTGCCATTCTATGAACCTCTGATATTCCCTGTCGGTAGTTGTGAAAACCCTCCTCCAGTCTATCGAATATCCTATGCTCTTCAGAGCATAAGTTGCCTCCTTTGAAAAGTAATCAACAATCTTCTCAGGTGTCGTAAGGGTAAGAAGGATATCCCTGGGAACATCGTGATACTTCGTGTAAACGTGAATAGTTCTCTCATCCCTCTTGGAAATTAGCTCTGCCAGTCCTATTATCGGAGTACCGGTAACGTGAAAGCCCATTGGAAAGAGGACGTTGTATCCGAGCATTCTCTTGTATCTCGCAATTGCATCCCCTATCGTGAAAGTCCTCGTATGACCTACATGAAGATTCCCGTTTAAATAAGGATAAGGAATTGTTAGGAAGAACTTAGGCTTTTCATTTGGATCAGCATGAAATACTCCTGCCTTTTCCCATTTCTCCTGCCATTTCTTTTCTATATCTCTAAATCTATGCATAGAATTCATAAATACGTATCGTTTTAAAAACATTTTTTATCTATCGGTTTCCTATGAGATCTCCCTAGGAAATCGATTGATCTGCTTGAAGTTCAAGTGCATGATCTGGGATGCTGTGATACGTTGATTTGTGCTAACAGAGCTCCACGTTTAGGATATGATATGTGCATGTGAACCTTTACAGTGAGCTACCCCGCACTTAAGTGCTCTCCCGTTCCACCTGCCTTTACTGCTAAGGCTTCATACGGGGTTTGTCCACTGAAGATAATCGTACTCATTATCCGATTGGCTATTTTCCTTATCTCTTTAAACTAGTAATTCAATATTTAAAAATACCTACAAAATCCTCCTCGCTCATCTCCGCCTTGAATTGCAAGGTTTTGTTAGCTACTTCTCTATAATGGAAAAGTCTGTTGAATCTGACTGCAAGGAGCTGAAGCTATATCACGCCTGAATAACCCTTATACCTTTAAACCTTATCGATGGAGAAATCGTGTTTTCTATCTGTCTAACATCTCTGCCGAATACCTCGACGTTTCTCAGTAGCTCGTAAACGTTTCCATATATCATAGCCTTAACAGGTATCTTTTCACCTTTTTTAAATAGAAATGCGTTCATGCATTCAAGACTGAAATCACCGCTAACCGGATTTGAAGTGTGGGCACCTATGAATGCATGCACGTACAGGCAGTTCTCAAGTATATCCTTATCACTATCCTTAAACTCAAGTATGACGTTTGTAGGAGATGTTCTCGGATACATGTCGTTACCCCTAATACCATTTCCTGTCGGCTCAATACCGATTTCAAAAGAATTTCTGAAATCTGTTATGTAAGAGTTTAGGACGCCTTCTCTGAATATTACCGTTTTCCTAGTTCTAATACCTTCATCGTCAAATGGTACACTGCAAAGAGCATACGGAATCGTTCCGTCATCTATAATCGTCACTTCACCGATATACTTCCTTCCGATCTCAACAAGCTGACTTCTCCTCTTTAAAACGTTTTCGGCGCAAACGGATGGATAAAGCGTATGGCTTAGAATCTGATGGACGGCTATAGGTGATAGAACAACATCGTATATCCCACTTTCAATCCCCTTGGTGTCAACTGATTCAACTGCAAGCTCGGCAGCTCTTCTACCTATACCCCCGAAATCCACATCGATCGTTCTACTCTCGCAAATCTCAAATCCACTCGAATTCCTGTATACAGTCTCAAGAAATGCAGAGCATGACGTTTCCTTGTACTCCAGATCCACCCCCTGAGAGTTTAAAATCCTTGTTCTCGAGCACGAAAGGCTTATGTACCCGTTTGAAGGATTCACTTCCTTAACGTCTTTCGCTGAGTTTATCATATCCTCTGCCGATTTTAACAGGAATTCAGATGTCGCGTTTTCTATTCTGGCATCGTATATACCCTCGACACTTCCATAATCCCCTGACGGAAAGTATTTAAGCCTCTCCTCAGAGTTTTTAGCGATCCTGATCGCATACCTGCAAACGTCCAAGTTTAAATGAGAAGAAGTCGCGAATCCCACCCTTCCATCGACTATAACCCTTAATGCGTATCTCGAATCAACGCAGCTTTCGAGAAGTTTTATCCTCCCACCTTCAATCTTCACGGATTTTGAAGAATCCCTTTCGTAGTATATCTCCCATTCATCCGCATTTTTGTTTAAAAAATCGATGACATCCATGTTCAAAAATTCACTCGACTAAATTTAAGCTTTAAAATACGCGACAAGTCTGAGACATCCCATATCCCCCAGACCCTCCCTGTAAACGATAAATCTTATCAGATCGTGAATCCCTGCATTCTCCCATCTGTGAACAACCCAGCATCTGAGCCTGAATTCTTCCTTTTCGTAACCCTTGAGGAATGAATCAAGAAATATCGCCTGCGTTTCGTTCGCTATTATAACATCAGCGTTTGTCCTGACAATCCTTCCACCGTAGTATTTTATGTTGAGATCCCCCAAATACCATGGAAGGGGCCAGTACTCGTCCGCCGTAACGAGTATGGCTATTTCCGAAGGATTTCTATTCCTTATCTCCTCCGCAATTCTTTTAACATCTGGAGACGTCTGAACGTAAACCGCTGGCTCTCTAGGATCTGCAGGATGCACGAAGTTTAGAAGAGCTGAGGAGTATACGAAGTAAGGTATCGTTAGTATCAGTATTATCAAAGCTGAAATCCTCAAAGCCTTTCTGTACTCTCCTATCCTTGGAATGGAGTATCCTGCCATTATGTAGAGGGGAAGAAGTATGTGAACCGTTAGCCACGGAACCTTCTCCTGTACATATGAGTAGAATAGAAAGCTTATTATGAACCAGTATATAAGAAAAGCCTTGAAATCCTCCAGCTTTCTTTCCCTCAGAATCCATTTAAAGATCGTTATAAATCCGAATATCAATATGGGAATATCGTACGTAACCATTATGGGTATGTAGTAGTAGAAAGGACCACCTATCCTTTCTATCTCATGCATGTGAATCCAGTGGGTTATGGCAAGATAAAATGGAGGTCTTTCGAGGAAGCTCGCAATATCTGTGAAGAATCTAGAGTATAGGGCTGTGTATATCATGAGGAATACTAATGCCGATATTGCGAGGTCTTTTAATCTGAACTTCTTTATATCAAACAGGAAAAATAGAGATAGCAGGAAAACTATCGGATAGAAGTTCTCCTTTGAGCATGCAAAAAATGCAAGAGATGCAAAGGATATTATCAGATACCGTCTCATCCCGTACCTCAGATACTTGAATACGTATATGATAGATAAAATGAGGAGAAAGCACACTATTATATCGTTTCTGAAGAATCTGGAGTAGTAGAGGAATAGGGGGGAGATCGACAGGAGTATTGAGGACGTAATGGATTCCCTGTATCCCATGAAATCCCTAAGAAGTATCGGCGAGAATACGAGAAGAACTCCAAATATAGCCGGTATAATCCTAACGCTGAAATCGCTCTTGCCAATTGTTAAAAAAACGAGAGATGTGAGGTAAAAAAGAAAAGGGCCGTGATATGCCGGATCGTAAACGTAATTCCATGAGAGGACCCTATCAACGAAATACGTATGAACACTCTCATCGTGATGGAGTGGTTTCAGATCGAGCTGGTAAAATCTTAGAAATATAGCGATTAATAATATAGCTGCGACTAATATCTTCTTTCTCATTAAATCTGAATTCTTGCTAGATTTAAGTAAAACTCCGATCATATCCTTATGAATCTAACGATGAAGTTCCTGAAATCCCTGAAATCGATGAGCAAACATTCCCTTTTATATGCAGGCGGAACCTTGATTATCAGGCTATCGTTCAACCTTGCAAAACCCTTATGTTCATGTATATGGGCGCAGAACGCTATTTTCGGCTTAACGTTCTCTATCCATTTCCTTATTGCCATACTTCCGACGGATTTACCGTTGATCCAATCGAAAAACTCGTAGGGTGTGTCGTGAAACACTGCTATATCTGCCCTGAATCCAGATATCATCTCCTCTATCTCCTCATCGTCGAATTCAAAGGGAGTGTCAAACGGTGTCTTGCTGCTCCCTCCAAATCCGAACACGCTGAATTCGTCCAATTCAACTACCTTCCTGTGAATGGATACACCTCTCCTCTCAAGTATATCCAGAACGCCTTTTGGATCCATGTTTCCAGGAATTGCAAGAACATCTCCCCTGACTTCTTCCAGAAACCTTTCAACGAAATCTACAGGCCCGTTGTTCGTAAAGTCTCCGGCTATTATTGTCAGATCTGCATCGGGTAATTTCAGTTCTGCATTGTGTATGTCGGCTATGACGAGTATCCTCATGGTTTGACATCACCAAAAATGTTTAAAAATCTATTGAAAACCTTAGAAGGGCTGCTATACCACCAAGACTCATCAAAATTCTTCCCGGTTCGAAATCCGAACTCATTATAATTATCTTTGCATTCATATCCTCAATTTCCCTCAAAAATCTGTCTATATCCCATTTCTCTCTCTGTTTAATCAGAAACTCATCTACAATCATTAGCGTTTCAATCGCACCGAATTCGTATGCCTTCTTTACCTCATCAAGTCCATAAGCAACCTTTTCGTTTTTTGAAATCCTCTTCAGCAACTCCTCTATGTACCTTGCCTCTTCGCACAGCCTAACCTCTCCTGCAATTCTTTCTAGGACCCCTCTCTTCAAAACTTCTACAAATCCCCTAGTACCTATCGAGGACGTATCGCACTTTATCGCATTGATTCCCCTCTTCTCCCTTATGAATTTTATGAAGTCATCCTTTGTAAACCCTGGTCCAGCCACAACTAGGTATTTGAATTCGAGCTCATCTATTTTTTTCAGAACATCGTGAAAAAATTCAGTCCTCAAGCTTGAATCCTTTGAATAAGTCCTTTTCACATCAAAGACCTCTTCTATCCCCCACTCCCTCACAAATCCAGCTATTGCCTCTCCTTCCTCAATCGTGACTATCAGTATCTCCGGTCTCCTTTCTGTGGCCATTCTTATCCTTTTGAGCTGCTCATCCTTCCACTTCTTCATTATGCTCAGCTCCTTGCCGACCGTTATGTTTATCGTATGATAACCCGAATCCTCTATTCCGGCAACAATCCTTCCTGTTATCCTTAGCCTGTTCGAAAACCTGTGAAATTCCACTCTCTCTACCTCTACCCCAAGTCTTACAGTTATCCTTTCCTTATCACTTCTTATCTTATCATCGCTCTCTCTCACCCTCTTTGTCAGCGAGAAAACGATATCTCCAGGTTCTATTATGTACTTTAAGTGCCAGAGGTCATCTAAGCTCTCTGGAACAAGTTTTATCTCCCCTTTCTCACCTCTGAACCTCTCTTCAATAATCCTCATAAGCTTAATAAATAAATGGGCTCGCCCGGATTCGAACCGGGGACCTTCGCCTCGTCAGGGCGACGTCATAACCGCTAGACCACGAGCCCTCCAGAACTCATATCCCTTAGAGTTTAATAAGGTTTACGGTAATTTCATCAACTGCGTTTCAGACTGTTAAAAAATTCAAAGTCGCATGGAATTCGGTATATTTTGACTTTAGCAGCTCAAATTGTCCGTAACATCTCTAAAAATCCGCAGATGAATTTTGCGATTATCTCATATTAAAGTTCGGGGCAAATCTAATCAGGCATGTTCAATTCTTCTGCCCAATTTAAAACTTTGAGACCGTGATTTTGGGACGGTAAGGTTATAATAGCATGATGAAACGTTTTATGTGTCGAGGCCGAGTTGGGATGAGTACTTCATGGAACTGGCAAAAGTCGTTTCAAAGAGATCTACCTGCTTAAGACAGAAGGTTGGAGCGATAATCGTAAAGGATAAGAGAATACTTACAACGGGCTATAATGGAGCGCCCTCCGGTCTTGAGCACTGTCTGGATATAGGATGTTTAAGGGAAAAACTTGGAGTTCCAAGCGGTGAGAGACAGGAACTCTGCTTAGCACCTGATGTTGAAGTGTTAACGAATAGGGGTTTTGTCGAGATCTCCAAAATCAAAGAGGGTGATTACGTTTTAACTCATAAAAATCTTTATCGTAAAGTCTCCAGGGTCGTCTGTAGAAGTTACAGGGGAATGATTTGTATCGTTAAGCCTGCAGGTCTTTTACCGATAAAACTCACACCAGAACACGAGGTTCTTGCCGTAAAAACCACGAGATGCTTTGACGGAGATGAGATTTGCGACGATTACCGCCAGAACATTGCCGGACGCAATTTTTACTGTGAAGACTGTGAGGAATGGATACCGGCAATTCTTCTGGAAAAGGGAGATTTTGTTGTACTCGGATTTGAAACGGGGATTGAAGACTTAAAGAATTTGGATTTGTCAAAATACGTCAACAAACCATCTGAAGTTTACATAGAATTTTCCGGATCCATGAATTCCTTTGAAAATAGCAATTGCATGGAGGAAGTTTACAGTGCTCGCGGATGGAAATTCGCAAGCATAGGATCGCCTAAGAGACTTTTTGAAGAAGATGGGATTTGTTCAATCGATGAATTTCCATCCGAGGTAGAAGTTAACAGCGATCTTATGTGGCTCTTCGGAATTTACCTGGCCAATGGATGCACGTCAGGAAATCTAATCTCATTCAGCCTTAAAGGATTTGAATTGGATGTCGAAGAGAGGATTGTAGGCGCTATGGGGGAATTCTTCGATGTAAATCCCCTCACGTATAAAAGGGTTGAATCGACGCTGATAGTATTCAAATCCCGTACGCTGGCAACTGTCTTTGAAAACATGTTCGGCGGGAATGCATATGCAAAGAGGATTCCGATTGAACTCATGAGGGTAAAACCGAAGTTGCAGAGACATATGCTAATGGGATGGCTTAAATGCGATTGTTACGGAGAAGGGTTTGATGCAACTGGCTTCACCACCTCAAAAACTCTTGCCCTTCAGATGTATCAGGTCTGTTTAAGGATGAACATATTGCCGACACTTGATATCAAATCTTCAGATGAATCCGTGACATACACACTCAGGATAAAAGGAAATCAGAATTCGAGAAAGGGGTACATAAAAGAGGGAAGGCTGTATACGATGGTTTCATACGTGAAAACGGAGTTCTATAACGGTAAGGTCTACAATCTGGAAGTTGAAAGGGATAACTCCTTCACGACAGAATCCTTTACAGTTCACAACTGCAGGGGACTGCATGCTGAACAGAACGCGATAATTCAGGCTGCAAAATTCGGTATAAGCATCGAGGGTGCAACCCTTTACACAACACACTGTCCATGCATAACATGCGCCAAGATGATAATAAATGCGGGTATAAAGAGGGTTGTTTACGGAAAGGACTACGCAGATAAGAGGGGTTTGGAACTCCTCAAAAAGGCAGGTATAGAGGTCGTTTACTTCCCTATAGACTGATAGAACTTCAACCTTCCTACTTCACCGTTGTAATAAACTGCGACGTTCCCAGGCATAGGATTTAAATTTATCCTCTTCTGAAACTCCGTCTGAGCCTGCCATGTACTCGAATTCACAAGCAGAACACCTCTGTAAAATCCTACACCATAAGTGTGTATGTGTCCGCAGTGCAGAACATCGGGAACTTCGTCTATAACAAGCAGATCCTCCTTTTCGGGTGCTATAGGTGTTTTTTCACCGTAAAGAGGACAAAGATGTCTTCTCTTTAAAAGCTCTATCATCGCCTCCTGAGGTCTTTCATAGCTTAATCTCGGTATCTTCGTAATTAGATCGTCCAGACTCCTCCCGTGATATATAAGTACCCTTACGTCATCGAGTTCAAGAAATGCAGGGTTTCCGACATGAATTACGTTATTTGGGAAGAGATCTCTATACTCCTTTGGCAGTGCAGGCTGGGGTTCAGCCTGCCTTATGGCATCGTGATTTCCAACGGATATTATCACCTTTATATCCTTTGGTATCCTGTCTATCTGTTCCGCCGAGAACTCGTACTGCTCGTATATGTTCTTTATCTCGAGATCCCTTTCCTGTTCAGGGTAGACACCGATACCGTCGACTATGTCTCCGGCTATTATCACGTATTTTATCTTGCTAGCTATTTCCGCTATTTTTCCGCTTCCTATCTCCCCGCTCAACCATTTTATAAACAAATCCCATTCCTTTTTCAAAAATTCCTTGCTTCCAAAGTGCGTGTCAGAAGTAAATACTATTCCGAAATCCTTCTTTACCTTTTCCTTTGAAGGTATGTCAGGAAGTACTATCCTATCTGCTATTATGTTCCTACCCTTAACAGTCCCGTAAACACCTATCACCTCATCTCCAAGAAGCTCAAGAACATCTTTTTTCAACTTGTTCCCGACAACAACGTTTACTGTTCCGCTTTTATCCTCAAGCTCCACTATTACGCAATCATCCACTTCTCTTACACTCCTAACCATACCGATTACTTCCACCCTTTCGTTCTGAAAGTTAGAAACAGAGGAGATCTTAACGGGTCTCATCCTCCTCATAAGTATCGAGCTGAGCTTCTCAAATCTCGAATTGAAATATGCTATAAAGTCTTCGATAACACCCTCGCAGGAAGAATTTCCCGTTATGTCTCTAACCCTTATATCGCATACCCTATCCTCTTCCTTTTTCACGGGCCTTATAACTTCTCTTTCGGGTTTAAAAGAATTCAGAGCGTTTATTATATCATCCTTCGTTATTATAAAACTGTTAACAGTCTTGCATATGTGCTCTATAGCCGAATCCAAATCATTTGGCCTAATCCTACTGATCAAGGCTTCGACGGCTGAAGGCTGAATGTTCCTACCATATATGGCGAACTTTTTTATAATAAGCCTTTCATCGATCATCGAATAAGTCATGTCGGAACATTTTTAATTAGTTTCGATATGTC
Source organism: uncultured archaeon (assembly GCA_964471215.1). Taxonomy (GTDB): domain Archaea; phylum Halobacteriota; class Archaeoglobi; order Archaeoglobales; family Archaeoglobaceae; genus Archaeoglobus_B. The sequence continues at coordinate 17,047 of CAYYFC010000032.1, forward strand.
ATCATGGTCACCCACATTTAACATAACTTCATTCAGGCTCATCCCAGGTGAGCGCTCGGGAGCTCCTTTCAGCCCCGATAACTCACCCTTAGCACGGGCACATCGTCATTATCGGAGCCTTGGGGAACACCTGAGCGGGTTCGATAACGGCATCCACCTCGCTATGTTCATTGACTTCACCGCCGTTAT
>CAYYFC010000033.1:0-16406 GCA_964471215.1 uncultured archaeon
TTAACTTGCAAGAGTGTCGTGTCCATCATTCTTACCACTTAGGGTATACGAAGCTTCCCTGTTTACTTACATTGAACTTTATGTGTAAAAAGTTGTCGATATACTCTTGAAATACCTCCTTTGGATCGATGTCACTGTACATTTCTGGGTAGAGCCATTTAGCAACAGTCACAAGAGCGACTGGGAAGGATGGAGCCGTTGCAAGATCAGCAGATATCACGTAAACTCTACCGTTCTTTACAGCTGGCACATTTTCAAATCCTGGTTTGTAGACAATCTCTTCATAATCGGCTTTCATTCCACTAATGTCATCTATTTCGTATCCTCCCGCATAACTCCACCTCAATATTACCTCTGGAGCCCAGACTATTACCTGTTCAGGATCAACATCGAAGTAACCTTTTCTACCCTTAAGAACATTTTCTCCTCCAGCCGCAACTGATAGATCGTAAGTCCCTGTCCCCTCACCGAAAGCCCTTAAGGGTTTACCACATGTGTAAACCTTGACTTTCTTTTCGGGAATTCTAGACTTCACGAGATTTTCATACTTCTCAAACCATTCGATGTATTTGCTAGCATTCTCCTCTTTGTCGAGTAGATAACCTAACTTTTCAATTTCTTCCTTCATCGTGCTACCCTTGTAAAAATCAAGCCTTATAACCTTTGTATCCACACCGATAAGCTCTAATTTCTCTTCAAGTTTGCTTGGATCTGGCCATCTGACATAGGATATAACAACATCTGGATTGAGACTTACTATTGCTTCTACATCTGGATCGAAGCAACTCCCTATGGATGGTAACTTACTTAACTCTGGAAATTGCCTTTTACTTTCTTTCGTATATTTGCTAACGCCAACAACTTTGTCCTCAGCACCCAATATGACTAATGCTTCAACTGCGTCACTGTGCAAGGCTACTATTCTCTTTATCGGCTTGTATATCGTTATAGTTCTATTTGCCGAATCGACAATCGACTTCGGTTCTCCATTCCAGTAAATGTAAACGTAAGATGCATTCCTAATCTCATCTAAACTCAATGTTGGAGTTCCGAGCATATAATCCATTATTGCATTCGCAAGTTCATCCTTCGTTATCCTGTTATCGTTAAATAAGTCCATGTAACTGTTAGCGTTCACAACTCCAATACACGAAATGAGCAATATTAGAGCTAGGGAAACTTTTTTCATCTTAACCACCTCCTAAGAAAGATCAAGGAGATAGAGAGTACTACTATCGCAAACTCGAAACCAGGTGTCTGCTTAGTTGTAGCAGTTAGAGGTGGAGTTGTTACATGTGGTGTAGTTACGATTGTAGTCGTAGGTATTGCGGTTGTAATTGTTGGAGTTATGGTGGTTGTAGGAATCTGCGCAACTTTACTTACAGAAATCGATGCTTCAAGTCTACCTTCTCCTTCATTTAGCATGTCTATCCATTTTCCATTAAATGTAAATGTTCCCTCACTCGATGGTGCTTTAAATGTGCATTCAGCTCTTTTATCGTTTATTATAGCAAGGGACAAATTGTTCCTCAAAACTTTGTATGGTGTTGAGCAGTTTACGAGCATAAATCCTTTTGGAATATTTAAAGTTACACCGACAACAGTTGGTAAATTTCCATCGACTTCAACGTAAATATTAAATTTCTCGTTAGGTTGAACAACGCTTGGAGTCTTTATTTCAACATTGAGTGCGCTCGCCATAGATACACATAATGTTAAGAATGTTAAGTATGCGATGATTATGATTGCGATAAACTTCTTCATAGTATCTTGTTATATCTTACAAATATAAGTATTACCATTGAGCTCATTGGATATATCAATTAAAATCAAAAAACTTAAAAATGATATTTTATTATTACTATCTGGTGATTTATCATGAGAAAATTGTTACTATTCATGGGTTTAGTAATATGCATTGGGTTAGCAGCAATAGTTGTGAATGCCTTTACAAGTGCAGATAATGACATAGTTTTAAGTCCAAGTGGAACCTTTGTTTGCGCACATGCCAAAGATATAACATTCTATAACTCGAGTGCCAAAAACTGCTGGTTCAGAATTAGTGGAGCAGACCGGATCTATTCAAATGGAACTATCATGTTTAAAAGGGCAAGTGATATAGAAATAAATATACCAAGAGATTTGAAAGGAACCGTTTGGATATGCACAAAGAGAGGATGGAATCCTTTAGGAGGTAAAATTGAGTACTATAAGGATAGGGGATACTGCTATATAACTTCGCTAAAATATGGAAAAGCAGAGATTCCGGCTGCAAAGCTGATTCCTGGAGAGGAATACGTTTTGATCGTTGAACTTATAGATTCCTCCTACCTCTTTAACTATGAAGACAAACCAGGAAGAGATCATTGGATAAAGATTGACGATACCGATACGTTCGATAGAGTTGAAATATTTGGTTATGGTCCAATATTGAAAACATCTTTTAAAATCGTAGTTGAAAAGGAGTAATTTTAGAGATTTATATTTATTTGATTTATATTTATTTAAATTCAACAACACTTCAGGAAAATTAATAGGATTACGGTTCTTGTCATCATCATAAGCGAGAGACTTATTAAACCTCTAAGTAGTCCAAGCCTTAATCCGAATATCGAGATCCACTGAGGAAAGTAAAATCTAGTATAAAGTATAGGTAGCATGAAAACACTGCCTAAGAGCAAAGATATTATTGCATCCTTCTCGCATATCACACCGCTCTGCAAAAGTGACCCGAGCATTGAAAAACCCACTATAGGAGATGCTATATATGTTGCAATAGCTGGAATTGCAATTGATGGCAAGTTTAACGTTTTTGCAATCGGATGCAAGAGTGTTTCAGTTCTATCGATCAAGCCGGCACCCATCAGTGTAAATGTGCAGAACGTAACGACAATAAATACAACAGCTATCCTTTTGAACCTTTTAAGTGTCTTTCTTAAAGCCAATTTGAACGAAAAATCCTTTGAATTTGTTACAATTTCAATAGCAACACTTCTACCATCTAAAATTAGCTTACCACAGATGATTACAAATATAAATGAAACGATTGTTCCCAGCCATAACGTCGCTACATATATGCCTCCAACGTAAAGTCCCAACATTGGCAGAATAACCGGTAGATGATAGGTAAAGGTCTCTTTAAGTGGTGTAACTGTTGAGTTAAGAATTGAAGAAAGTAGAGCCTCTTTGTCCTTCAGAACTCCTTCCTCTCTTAAGTTCTGAAGCATAGCATTCGATGCAGTTGGTGAACCTATGGCTGTTATGAAGGTAATACCACAAACATCTGGAAGGTTCGCGAGCTTTGTAAGTTGTTTTCCAATTTTTTCAAATCTTTTCAGCAGACCAAATCCTAGCAGGACTTCAGAGGTTAGCATACCAAAGAAGACAATTGGCAATACTCGTAATGTGAGGCTGAGGGTGCTAATTGTTATGTCGTAAAATCTGAACATATCAGATTGTTAATATTTTCGCTCTTAACAATTACGAAAAAAATTTAAAATTATATAATAATATTCCTGCATTAACTAATAACTTATCAAAATTAAACTTACTAATAAGATGTTAAGTAATACCATTTGTATATATTATAATATTTTCTGTGATAAAATTATATCCTTAAATAAAAAGAGTTATAAATAGTAATACCATAAAGCGATTATATGATCTGCTTAATACTGGGATATGGTGCTAAGCCTCTGATTAAACTCAAGAAGATTTTGAAAGAAGAGAGGATAGACGGAATCGTCTTAACAGATCAGAACTGTGAAAAAGAGTTAGAAAATATTCTTAAATCAAAAGTTATTTTCATCTACGCTCACGAACTTCCCGATTCTGTTGTAAAAAGTTTAGATGGTTGTAATGCCAAAATAATCTCAGCAGGAGGTTTGGAAGATTTGACAAATGTTCCTTTAAGTATTTATATTAAAGCCAAATCGTATTATGTTATTGGCGGAGAACAAAATCTGAGGAACTTAGTCAGATTTTTAGCCAGTTTGACTGGAGATCTAAGAGATTACGATGATCCTAAGGATGTTCCAGTGCATGGTATATACCATCCGAGATTAGGTTTTTTCGGTAGTTTGGAGGAATATCTGAATTCATACGATAAAAGACCATTGATAGGTTTACTCTTTTGGAGGAGTTCTTGGCTCTATGGAGATACAAAGCATGTTGAAGAGATCGTGAACGCTTTTGAGAAAGAGGGTTTTGGTGTAATCCCTGTATTTACCCTTCCAAAGGATTTGACAACTGGAATAGGTAAGGACATAGATGAAAGTGTTGAAGAATTCTTCACGAGAGATGGGCAGGTCGTTGTAGATGCTATCATAAGCTTAATTTCTTTCGGAATCGAATATCTCAGAAAGTTGGAAAAGCTCGGTGTCCCAATATTCTCGCCAATATGCTCATACTATCAATCTGTTGGGGATTGGAAAGAGAGCAATGGAATTGATTACATGACACTTGTTTACGGTGTAATAATTCCAGAAGTTTCAGGGGCAATTGAGCCAATTTTTGTAGCTGGATCAAGGAATGTTGACGGGTTTAAGATTATCGAGCCTTATCAAGAACACATAGATTACCTGGCTAGAAGGGTTAAAAGATGGGTCGAGTTGAGGAGGAAGCCCAAAAAAGATGTAAGGATAGCGATAGTTCTGATAAATCCACCATGCAAGGGCTTAGAGGCTAATATTGCTGTTGGAGCTGGATTAGACGTTCCAGAAAGCATTGTGAGGCTTTTGCATAGGCTTAAAGAGGAGGGTTACACTGTTGATGGAGTTCCGAAGAGTGGGGAAGAATTGATAAGGCTAATTTTGGAGAGAAAGGCGATAAGCGAGTTCAGGTGGACATCTGTTGAGGACATAGTCAGATGTGGAGGTGCTATAGATTTCGTAAGCTTGGATGATTATTTGGAATGGTTTAATGAGCTTCCAGAGGATTTGAAAAATAAGATAATCAAAGATTGGGGTAAGCCTGAAGAAGTTCTGGCTGGAAAGGTTGATAAAGCTCTTGTTGGAATGGTCTACAAGGGTAAGTTCGTGATTCCGGGAATTAGGTTTGGAAATGTCTTCATAACTCCTCAGCCGAAGTTCGGATGTGCTGGTGCGAGATGCGATGGTAGAGTTTGTAGAATACTACACGATCCAACCATAGTACCTCCACATCAGTGGTGGGCAGTTTATAGGTGGATCACAAGGAAGTTCAAGGCTGATGTCATAATTCACTTTGGAACTCATGGATATTTGGAGTTCAGACCAGGAAATGGTGTAGGATTGTCTCCTTCATGCGTTCCAGAAGCGAGCTTAGATGACGTTCCACATCTCTACGTTTACATCGTATCAAACCCAATGGAAGGTGTAATAGCAAAGAGGAGAAGTTATGCAACTCTGATCGATCATATATATCCGCCAATGGCAATGGCCGAAGTTTTAGATGAATTGGATTCACTTTTAAATCAGTATGCAAGGGCAAAGAACTTAGGAGAAGATGCGAGAAGGAAAAAGTTGTATGAGGAGATACTCAAGAAGGCTGAAGATTGTAAGATAAGGATAAGAAACCCAGAGAACGAGGATGAGACAATAGAGGAAATTCATCGCTATGTTGATCTGATAAGAGGGTCACAGATAAACCTTGGGCTCCACATATTTGGCAATCCACCAAGAGATGAAAAAAGACTGGCTGAGTATGTCGTTGCAGCGATGGCTTACGATTCCTACTATTCACCTTCTATAAGGAGAGTTGTTGCTGAGGCTATTGGGCTGAACTACGACGAAATTAAGAGAAATCCCATAGGTGTTACAAACGGTTACATAAACAGGGAGCTGTTGGAGATTATCCACAAGCTTTCAGTTTGTATACTTGAGAGACTCCTGAGTGGAGAGGGCTACGATATCATTTGCGAAGAGATCAGAAAAATTGGATTTAAAGTTGCTAAACTCCATAAATTGAAAGAGGTGTTTGAGAAAGCTCTAAAGGTTACGAAGAAGATTTTGGAGTGCAAAAGAGAATACAATGGATTTTTGAAGGGCTTGAAGAGTGAATACATTGAACCGGGACCGTCTGGAGCTATAACAAGGGGTAAATTTGAGATACTTCCAACTGGAAGGAATTTCTACGCTGTAGACCCAAGATCTTTACCGACAAAATCTGCTTGGCATATAGGCGTTGAAACCGCTGAAAAGTTGCTTGAAGAATTTAGGAGAAAGCATGGTAGGTATCCTGAGACAGTTGGACAAGTTTTGTGGAGTATCGATGCCTACAAGGCCGATGGAGAGCAAATAGCTCAAATCCTTTACCTCTTAGGGGTTAAACCAATTTGGAAGGGTGATCGTGTTGCGGGTCTTGAAGTCATACCGCTTGAAGAGTTGAAAAGACCGAGGATAGATGTTTTGGTCAGGATAAGCGGGATTGTCAGGGATACTCTGCCAAACTACATCCATTTAATAGATGAGGCTATTGAAAAAGTCGTTACTCTAAATGAACCTATCGAAATGAACTTTGTGAGAAAACACTACATCGAACACATCAAGAAGTTGGTTAAAATGGGTAAGAGCTTTGAAGAGGCAACGAAATTTGCGAGATTCAGAGTGTTTGGTGCTCCACCCGGAGCCTATGGAGCGGGAGTGAATTTGGCTATTGAATCTTCTGGATGGAAAGTTAATGAAGATTTGGCAAAAGTTTGGATTCAATGGAGCGGTTACGCCTATAGTAGAGAAGATTTTGGAATTAATGCTCACGAGTCGCTAATACTGAACTTGAATAAGGTTGACATGATCAACAGAAATCACGTTAGTGATGAGCACGATTTAACGAACTGCTGTTGCTACTTCGCATATCACGGTGGTTTCAAGAATGCTGTAGATGCTTTGACTGGGAAAAACGTGGATGTAGTCCAAGTGGATACAAGAGATTTGAGTGATACGAAGGTTGTGGATGTTAAGGTTGAGATTGAGAGGGTTGTGAGGACAAAACTTCTAAACGATATGTGGATTGAGGAAATGAAGAAGCATGGTTATAGAGGGGCGAGTGAGTTCTCGAAGAAGATCTTACATTTGTATGGCTGGGAAGTTACCACTAACCTCGTTGAAGATTGGATATTCGATGAAATTTCCAAAAAGTACATTTTAGATGAAGAGATGAGAAGGTGGTTTGAGAAGAACAACATTTATGCACTTGAGGAGATCGCGAGGAGGTTAATAGAAGCTTACGAGAGAGGGTTATGGAAGACTAGTGAAGATTTGATTGAAAGGCTTAGAGAAGTTTATTCTGAGATCGAGGGAATTCTTGAAGAGAATATATGTGAAGGGGACATACAGGGTGGAGTGATCGAGATTTACACTGCAGAGGATGATGAGCACTGGATTAAGAAGATTGAAAGGGTGAATAGATTATGGAACCTCGCAAAAAGCTGATCTTTCCGTTTTCGGCAATAGTAGGACATGAGAATGCTAAGTTAGCTTTGCTATGTGTTGCAATTAATCCGTTAATTGGTGGAGTATTGCTTAAGGGCGATAAAGGGACTGGAAAATCAACGATGGTCAGAGCTTTGGCGAACGTTTTGCCAGAAATTGAAGTTGTAGCAGATTGTCCATTCAACTGCAATCCCTTAAATCCATTGGAGATGTGCGACAGTTGTTACAAAAGATACGAGAATCGTGAAGACTTACCTGTAGCAAAGAGGAAGATGAGGGTAGTGGATTTACCGTTGAGTGTAACAATAGATAGGTTGGTTGGAACCGTGAATGTTGAAAAGTTTCTAAAGGAAGGAGTTAAGGCCTTACAGCCTGGAATACTCGCTGAGGCTAACAGAAACATCCTATACATCGACGAGGTTAATTTACTTGATGATTATATAGCAGATTCGCTTTTAGACTCGGCTGCGATGGGATGGAATGTCATAGAAAGAGAAGGTATTTCATTTAAGCATCCTGCCCGCTTCATTCTTGTCGGATCGATGAATCCAGAGGAAGGTGAACTAAGACCGCAAATTCTAGACAGATTTGGACTATGCGCCGAGGTAAGCGCACCAATGAATCCCGAAGATAGGATAGAAATTGTTAGGAGAGTTGAAAAGTTTCATGAGGATCCCATAGGATTCTACAAGAAATTCGAGAGTAAGGAAAAAGAGCTAACTGAAAAGATTGTCAAGGCAAAGGAGATACTGCCGAAAGTCGAGATAAGCGAAGATTTACTGAAGCTTTTAGCTGAGACAGTCATAAAACTGGGTATAAAAACAAACAGGGCTGAGATAGCTACAATAAAAACTGCCAAAGCAATAGCTGCGTTAAATGGAAGGAGGAAAGTTACACTTGATGACTTAGAGAAGGCAATGGAGCTAGCATTACCACACAGACTTAGAGATAAACCCTTTCAAAAGCCTCAGCCTCCAAAGCTGAAGCAGGATGAAAATAATAAAGGGGATAACAAAAATCAAAATAAACGAGGACATGAGCACGAGCATATCTATAAACATGAAGGCAAAGATAGTAGAAATAAAGGAAAAGGATGCGAGCAAAACTTTCGTTCAAGCGAAGTAGATATCCCAAAAATAGAAAATGCTAGCTTAAAGGATGATCTCAATAGCTACCGATCATCGAGAGATTCAAGCGTTACGGTGATAAACCTCCCAAAAGGTATTCCAATCTCTTATGTATCACCTAAAGATGAGATTAGAGATGTAGACTTTTACAGCTCTATAGTTTGGGCTATTATGAGTGGTAAGACTCCTCCCATAAAGGTAGGTTTAAGTGACATTCGTGTAAGAGTTAGAAAGTCAAAAGCCCCAACTCTTTGGGTTCTTGTGTTAGATTCGAGTGGTAGTATGGCGATTCGGAAGAGGATAAGCGTTGCTAAGGGAATTGCTGAAAAGCTTGTTGAAAAGGGATATGTTAAAAAATCTAAGATGGCTTTAATAGTTGCTAAAGGTAATCGTGCTGAGATTATTGTCTTCCCAACTAGAAATTACCTGAAAGTTATCGAAAGTATTGAGAACATTCCAACTGGTGGTAAAACTCCTCTGAGTTCAGCTCTTTACAACCTGCTACTACTGGCTAAGAGAGAGAAGATGAGGGAAAAATCGTTGAAGGTTAGGGCTTTTCTTATAACAGATGGAAAGGCAAACGTTCCATTATTTGGCAAGAGAATTAAAGATGAGATATTCGAGCTTGCAAATAGGCTTAGGAGGTATAATATAGAATTGAATATTTACGATACGAGGTTTGCAGGAGATATTGGTCTTTCATTCATTCCAATTTTGAAAGATGCCGCAAATGGAAGAGTTTACAGGGTTTAACTGTCTCTTTAGTAACAACTACCTCTCTAACTGATATCAGTAATAATATATATAATTAAAATTATATTTATATGTTTATATATCTATTATGTAAGTATAACCACTTCGTCGATAAGGAGTTTGGTATAAAAATGCTTTCAAAAGAAAAGGTCTTGCTTACAAAAATGAAACTTTTAGAAAAAGAAATACAGTAAAATGATTCTATTCATTGTTTAAATCAAGAATAAAAAGATTTTATAATAGATTTCTAAAAAATAAAGTTCAATTTAGATCTACGTTGAACTAGATAAAATCATTCACTTTATTATATAATTTAATAAATTGCTATTATAAAAATATAATATTTTGACAGTCTCAGCACTTATACCTTGATAATCTTGTAGAAACCAATGAGCAAATGTAAGAATAATTCCTTAAAAGAGACACTGCCGCAAGATAAATCATTGCAACACTAATAACTTAATGAGATTCCTACTATTCTCTTTCAAAGAATAATAAATAAACACGTTTTGACTCTGAATTCTTCTAACTAAACATCTTTCAGTTTAAGCAGGTGATAAAGTATGAATCGCCTTGCAAAACACTTTCAGATTTTATAAATACTATACATTTATATTTATATTTTTAATTAATAAAGTATCGAAACATCACAGTTTTAAGCTGGATGTGATAGAGCTGAGAACATGGTGTTTTCCTTCTCCGACAAGGGTTATTACAAGAGGAGACGAGATTTATAATTTACCTCCCTACGAGGGAGGAGTTGAGGTTAGTGTATCCCAAGGCGAATGTTAGCTCATAGACATCCCTGAACTTCTAGTAATCCTATATTTGGATTTTAACCATTAAGAAATATATTACTTTAAATATATTTTTAGAAGATTCTAATCAACATCGATTAGTTTTTAGCATTTTTATAAAATTTAATATTCTCTAGTGACTAAGTAGTCTGCTATAGCCTTTAATAAATCTTTAGCATCTGAATCTGGCAATGCATTTAAATACGATTTTCCTTTTTCTACGAATTCTTTAGCCTTCTTTGATGCATATTCTATTGCACCACAATCCTCTAATTTCTTAACTGCCTTCTCTATTTCCTCTTTCTTAGCCTTTTTCTTACCAAATATCTCTATCTTCACACCCATTTCCATTGCTTTTAAGATGACCAATGTCTTTTTTCCCTCAACTAGGTCGCTACCCCAATCCTTACCGATCTTGTCTTTACCAATTAAATCTAGCACATCGTCATGTATTTGAAATCCAATTCCACAATAAAATCCAAAATTCCATAACGGTTCTATAAATCTTTTTTCATTAAATAAAACAGCAGGAATCGAGCATGAACAGGCAATCAAGACCGCTGTCTTTTTCTCAACCATTCTTAAGTATTCTTCTTCACTTATATAGTCTCTTTTTTCAAAACTCAAATCCAAATACTGACCTTCACAAATCTTAATACATACATCTGCAAGCATCTCAACAGCTTTAACTATGTTTTTACTGTCAACATCGCATCTGGCCAGAATCTTAAAGGCTTCAGCGAAAAGTGTATCACCAGCGAGTATTGCTATAGGCTCACCGTACAGCTTATGAACTGTAGGAACCCCTCTTCTCATCTCATCCCTATCCATTATATCATCATGAATAAGAGTGAAGTTGTGAATAGTCTCTATTGCAATAGCCGATGGTAGTATTCTTCTCCAATCTCTTCCAATTGCTTCAGCTGAAATTAGAGTTAAAACCGGTCTTAGTCTTTTTCCTCCAGCCTTTATTAAATGCCTTGAAGCAATATATAACGTCTCTGGATCTTTTATAGGTAATAATTCATTTATTGCTTTATTTATTTCCTCAGCTCTCCTCTTAATTTCCTCCTTTATATCCATACACTTCACCTTCTCTTACAAAACTCCAAAACGTCGTAACCTCTAATTTCCAACCAATCCTTAAAATCACCTTTTATAAATATTCTCACGTTTTTTAAATCATAAACATGCTTACATCCAGTTAAAAACATCGAAATTCTTAAACCCTCTATATAATATTCGAGTAACTCCTTAACTGCATTAGCATTCTTCACAGCTCTCTTTAAAAAGGGCAACGCAGAACTACCAAGTTTTGCACCTAATGCAATTGATTTGGCAAGATCTAAACCATTTCTAATCCCTCCAGTAGCAATGACTGGAAGAACATCATAGCATTCAGCTATGCAAAATGCAGTTGGAATTCCCCAATCCTTAAAATTGAATCCTAGATCTCTTTTTATTCCCTTACTCCTATAAGCTTCGACTACACTCCAACTAGTTCCACCTTTTCCTCCAACATCTATTGCAGAAACTCCAACCGATTTAAGTCTTAAGGCAATCTCCCTGGAAATTCCTGCTCCGGTTTCCTTAACTATTACTGGAACCTTAATTGAAGAGCAAATCTCTTCTAGAACTGAAAAGCAACCCTTTGCATTTAAATCACCTTCCGGCTGAATGACTTCCTGTAAATAGTTTAAATGAATGGCAATTGCATCCGCATCAATCATTTCAATTGCCTTTTCAACAAATTCTATTCCATGCTTTAAGACCTGAGGCATTCCGATATTGGCATATATGAACGCATTTGGTGCATAATCCCTAACAACTGTAAAACTATCCATAAGACTTCTATTCTCGATCCCAGCCCTCTGACTTCCAACACCCATTCCCAATCCGAGTTCTTCAATTGCAATTGCAAGGTTTTTGTTTATCTCTTTTGCTTCGGGATGACCACCTGTCATCGAGGCTATTATAAACGGTGCGGATAGCTTTTTTTTAAAAAATTCAACCTCTGTATTTATTTCATCAAAATCTATTTCGGGTATTGCCTTATGGATAAGCACAACGTCTTCAAATCCCGTATAATCTGACTCAACATTCCTTTCCAGACAGATCCTTATATGTTCGAGCTTCCTGTCCGAAGTCCTCATTCAAACACCCACATTTTATGGATTAATCTTTAGAAATACTTATCTATTTTAAAGATTTCTTATAGATCTTTAAGTTTTATCCATATCCTTATAAAAATCCGATATCGGTTAAACTCAGAACTTCAAATTCAAATTCTGGATTTATAGCTCTATCTATTTCATTTTAATCTTTAAAGCGTACAAATTCAATTTGGATGATAATACTGGGCATGAAGGTAAAATGCATTGGATAAACATTTGAATTTGCAATAAAAACTTTTTAGATCTTGCTGATTTAAAGATTTGCAGAAAATGGAACTTTTATGGTTTATTTGAGCTTGAATAAATCCGAAAACTTAAGAAAAGCTTATTCGATGAATCGGGATGGATAACTCCTTGTATGTATCGTCTGAGATGATCAGAATGAATCTTAAGTTAAGCGAAATAGATGTAAGCCGTTTAAATTTTTTTAAAAAAAAAACATAGTTCTAATCCTATGCGTTGCGATTATACCTGATTCCCGATCGTTTTCAAATCAAGGAAATTACATAGCTTTTTATGCATTCGGTTATATTCTGTGTTATGAAGACATCCCGTATAAGTGGATTTTACAAGCTGACACCCGATGAGAGGTTGAGGATAGTTGCTGAATTTTCAGATCTGAGCGAAGAGGAGACAGAATTGATAAAGAAAACGGCATCTCTACCTCTTGAAGTCGCGGACAGGATGATAGAAAACGTAATCGGAACTTTTGAGCTTCCGCTCGGAATTGCGACAAATTTCCTGATAGACGGAAAGGATTATCTCATCCCCATGGTAATCGAAGAACCGAGTGTTGTGGCAGCTGCAAGCCACGGTGCTAAGATAGCAAGAGTGAAAGGAGGTTTTAAGACTGATTACAGCGGTTCGATAATGATAGGTCAGATCCAGGTTCTGACGAAAAATCCTTATTCCGCCAAATTCGAGGTTTTAAAGCATAAGGACGAGATAATTGAAAAGGCGAACGAAATAGAGTCTTCGATAATAAAGCTTGGAGGAGGTTGCAAGGATATAAATGTGAGAGTTATAGATTCAAAAAAGCCCATGCTGATAGTTAACCTTTTAATAGATGTAAAGGATGCGATGGGTGCAAATTTCGTAAATTCTGTCTGTGAGAGAATAGCACCATTTATATCGAAGATTACAAATGGCAGAGTTTTACTGAGAATTCTATCAAATCTCTCGATATACAGAATGGCTTATGCAAGAGCTGTTTTCGATAAAAAAGCAGTTGGAGGGGAGGATGTTGTAGAGGCTATAATAGATGCATATGAGTTCGCAAGAGCCGATATATTCAGGTGCGCTACGCATAACAAGGGGATAATGAACGGCGTATGTGCGGTTTTGATAGCAACTGGAAACGATTTTAGAGCTGTTGAGGCAGGATGTCATGCTTATTCAGCCATGCACGGATACAAGCCATTAACTCATTACGAGGTAAACGAAGACGGAGATCTAGTTGGGTACATAGAGCTTCCAATGGCCGTTGGAACCGTAGGGGGCAGCATAAAGGCAAATCCTCTGGCAAGGATATGCCTTAAGATACTGGGTGTGAAGAGTTCTGAGGAGCTTGCAAGGGTTATAGCGGCAGTCGGTCTTGCCCAGAACTTTGCCGCTTTAAGGGCTCTTGCAACCGAAGGAATTCAGAGGGGTCACATGGAATTGCATGCAAGAAGTCTTGCTTTAGCTGTCGGTGCAAAGGGTGAGGAGGTGGACATAGTAGTGGACGAGATGTTGAAATCGGGTAAAATCGGTATGAGCAAGGCAAGAGAGATTCTTGAAAGGATAAGAAGAGAAAAACACTGTAATAACTAGGTTTTCTTAATAATTTCGAAATAAATCTGAACATCAGGCATCAAATCCTTATCCTTAGATGTCTTCTGAAATCAGATGTGATATAATCGAGAATTGTTCCTCCAGCATTTCTTATCTCCAGCCATTCGACTATTTCCCTGAAAATTCCATCTGCGAGACCATTGGCTATTATGCATGCACCCTGAGCCGATTGCTTCCCAACTCCGAATCCGTTAAGCATTAAGGCATCAAGCCCTGAATAATCCAGGAATTCTTCGTAAAATCTTTCAAAAAATCTTCCCGATAGAACTACGATGTATTCGTCATCTAAAGACACACTTATAGCCCTTATACCCTTTAATATATATTCGAAAAGCCATTTCAATGCGAAATCGGGTATTTCTTCGATTCTATCAGTATGTATCCCTATATCTTTTAGATAACTACTTATACCTCCTTTAAAGAGTAAATCCTTGGAGAAAACATCGAGCAAATACGCCAGCTCTCCATCTATTGCCCCGATAGATGAGAATGATGGAAAACCAGATGTCCCGCCAATCCCGTCAACAACCTTTCCATTTTTGACGGCTATGAAAGAATTGAAACCGTAACCAGCTTCAACAAGTACGAAGTTCTGATCACGGTAATCTATTCCGCTTTTTTTTAACTGAAAGAGTGCAAGGGCTACCGAGCAGAGCTTGTCCGATGTACCCATGTCTATCCTGTTTATCTTTCTGTAATCCGGAACTGTTTTAAGATGTATTACAGCAGGTATCGTGAATGCCTTACTACCTATGGGATCCCTTCTGAATGCTTCCATTATCTTCCTTACCCCCAGAACAGACCTGTCAAGGTTTAATGTCATAAGGAAGAGATCCTCATCGTTTAAATCCGAAAAACTCTTTACAGGAAGACCGTATCCTGAAATTCCTGCAATTACATCAGGATTCAATTCTTTAACAGTTTCTAAGAGAATTTCAGGTCTTTTTCCGATTTCTCTTGTTTTGAACTCCTTTACAACATATGGTCTTTCATCCTTCAGCGAGAAAATACCAATGGACATTGTACCAACATCTATCCCGACAGATATCATCTAAACGATTCTGAACATTTGCATAAGAAGGAATTGGACAATAAAATTATAAATTTTCAAATATAAAAACATGAATTGAGAAAAAGCCCCCTTTTTGCAAACAGTTGAAAAAGAATACTTAGTGATAATATATTTATACTTAAATTGGGATATTTATTCAATGGGTAGCGGTGAAGGTGTTGTAAGAGCGGTAGGATATGCAAGGGTTAGTGTCAGGGATGAAGACATAAACAACCAGGTTAAGGCCATAGAGAGGTATGCAAGGGAAAATGGTATAGAACTACTTTACATATTTAAGGATGAGGCAGTAACTGGTGCAAGCGATCCTTTTAAACGTGAGGAGTTTAGGGCTATGTACGATTTCTGTAAATCATACGGCATAAACACAATCCTTATCTACGACCTTACAAGGCTTGGAAGATCTCTGACAACAGCTATAGATGCATTGAAAAGGCTTATAGATGACGGTTTCAACGTCTACTTTATACGTCATAACCTAAAGGCAGATCTGAGAGATCCAGCCTCAAAGGTCGTTATATACACGCTTCTGATGGTTGCAGAACTTGAAAGAGATTTCATGAGGATGCGTCAGGAAGAGGCCTGGAGGCAGGGAAAGCAGAAGGGAAGACCTGTGGAGATAACGAGAGATGAGATAATCAGCGTTCTTAAGCAATATCCAAATTCATCGTATCGCGTCCTTCATGCCGTGATAAATGAGAGAAGAAGACAGAAGGGTAAGAAACCAATTTCTTACAGCGGGCTTGTAAAGGCAATGAAGCGTTACGGATTGGTTAAAAGAATAGTTACAAGCTGAATCATAGCCCGAGAAGAACATGTCGTATAATTATCTGAAAGGTTAGAAAATGAGATGATAATCGGAGAGAATTTATCATAGATTAGTTAGAGACACATGCCCTGTTTTTGTAAATTCTTGACGAGATCATCGAAAGGACATAAGACGTAAATCCCGTATTGTTCGTACGAGCTTTAAGAAATGTATCAGATTAACAGCTTTATATCCTTTAGCGACATAAGGAGCTTGGTATGTCGCTCAAACCCTATCAACTCTCGTTTAAATTTCTTCAAAACAAGTCATGTTTAAGACTGGTCTCACATCCGATGTCGATTGTATATAAGCAACTGTATCTGTTCACGAGCAATGTCCAATGTCTTAAGATGCTTACATCTGACCTCCTCCCTGCCCTAGAGGGCGAGGGTTCCCCATAGGGGAACCACCATATCTGTCTCACGACAGCATCATA
>CAYYFC010000034.1:0-16291 GCA_964471215.1 uncultured archaeon
GGGAACTATAGCCCACCTCTCCGCCTTGCGGACAGGTGGGTTTAACGGGGTGCTGACCCACCCTGTGTATATCCGATGAGGAGCGAGGCTGAGGATATGCACAAACCTTCCCGCAAGGAATCCTCGCACTTCAGTGCGGGGAGGAGGTCAAAGCCTTACCTTCTAACTCTAATTCCCTATTCCAGTACTTTTCCCTTATTTTAAGTTTGGCTGTGTATGTCCTGAATTCCTTACCTATTAAATCGTTAAAATTGCTCGATAGAATTATCTTGGGACTTATGTATTGTTCCCCGTTCAATTTTCTGTAACGTTTTCCTACTTTTCTAATCTTGGGATCCCATCCCCAGTTCGTATCCACTTCAACATCTTCCAACTCTAATACCCCTACCTCCAATATATCACCTACTAAATACTTTATTTAAAATATTAAATAAAATATCTAAAATGAAAATTAAAATCCTGGTCACCAAGTACTAGGAATCATTGGTTAAAGTTCCACAAATTCTTCCCATTCCTTTGCAAAGTGTTTTAAAATCTCAGAAAAACGTAAGCTTAGTTTATATCCTTCCTCAGTCTTTTCAACCATTCCAGAACTTACAAGCTTTTCAAGCATATGATACACCTGGATCCCATACTTGGCTTCTAGATTCTTTGCCTATTGGTAATTAGGTTATCATGGTATAAAGATACTTTTGATTTAAACCTTATTAATATAATAATTTTTATATTTTTAAATTATAAATAAAGAGTACAGAAAACCCTGCTAGAATATCGAATAAATTTTTTGGTAATTAAATTATTTACATTATAAAAAAAATCAAAATAGAACGTATAATAGCCACCGGAGCGCAGACGGGTTATGTGAAGACATGTTGCCGGTGATCTCGTTAAAGGTTGGAGATAAAGAAGTTTATTGGCGAGAGTTATTTCGATTTATTTAATATTAGCAATAGCAGTAATTACAACGGCACGGGCAATTACATTTGATTTTATAAGCGGTTCTGAACTAAACAGCTTCGAAAAACTGATGATAGACGAGAACGGAAATTTTTCAGCATTGAATACATTTCTTGCAACTATAACAATAGAAGACGGATTTCTTAAATTAAAAAACGGAAAGAATTTGCCAGCCGTAGCACTGCCCTATAACAATTAAGTATACATCGTTAAGGTTCAATTGCGTGTGATATGCTGTGATTCATGTTTGTTGTCATAACAAATCTCGATTGTGAAAGAGAAAGGTTAAATTAGGTTCGTTAAGAATTAAAGGATATGTTCATATTCGTATACATGACGGCAGGGAGTGAAGAGGAGGCGGTAAAGATTGCTAGATATCTTCTGGAAAAAAGGCTCATAGCATGCGCAAACATATTCCCTATAAGATCTATGTACTGGTGGGAGGGTAAGATAGAGGATGATAGAGAATTTGCGATAATAGCGAAAACGAGGGCAGATAAGTTCAAGGACTTGAAGGAGGAGGTGAAAAGGATTCACAGCTATACTACACCGTGCATATGTTCGTTCGTTGTTGAGGAGGGTTTGAGGGAATTCCTGGACTGGATTGATGGAACGGTAGAATGAGGGTCGCTACTTACGACAGCAGAGGTGAGGTAATATACGACAGTGAGCACTGGAGAACTCTTAAAGCTAAGAGAAAGAGGGCACTGGATGTTATGAGCAGGTTGAGGGATTTTGGGATAGATTCTATCGTTTACGGTTCAGTTGCCAGGGGTGATGTGAGCAGCACGAGCGATGTGGATATGTTCATACCATATCAAATACCATCATACAGAATCGAAATAGCACTTGAGTGCTTCGAAATAATTGAGAGGAGGATAGTTCAGGCGACACCAAATTACGCCATAAAGGGTGAGTTCCTTCTCGACGAAAACACAACTGTAAGCTTTCCTCTTGTTAAGATGAAGGAGAAGGAACTTGATTTCTATAAGTTCGGTGGATGTATAGGTTACGATGAACTCATAAGGGATCTGAGGGTTGCCGGAGTTGATAAGAGATTAGTTCTGATAATACCGACAGACAGAGGGCATTTAGAAGTTCCAATAAACGAAGTTCAGCCGAGTTACGTGGCAAAGATTCTAAATGTCGGACTGGAAATAGTTGAGGAGAGGATAAGAGTTCTTGAGAGGAGAAGGGAGATAGGGAGGACAGGTGTATTCCTTTTTGAAAAGGTACCTGCCGATTCAAGCTTTGAGGCTTTTTTAAAGGAAATAGCAAAGGAAAATCCTATGATAAGAAAAAGGCTCAAGCTCTAACCGGAACGGGTTTCAGCTTAAGGACGGCGGTAGCGAAGTATATAAAGGGTGTATCTAGAACTGCTATAACGACCTTTATCAGATACTGACCGGCTATCATTCCCAGAAGAACCTCGTTTGGAACTATACCGTAAAAAGCAAGTGTTATGAATATGCACGTGTCTATCGCCTGTGATACCATCGTAGATAGGTTGTTTCTTAGCCAGAGAAACCTTCCTCTTGTCTTCTCCTTCCAGAAGTGAAAGGCGTAGACGTCGTGTATCTGAGATACTAGGTATGCAGTCATAGATGCAAGGATTATTCTGGGTGTGTAGATAAATATCCTGTTGAAGGATTCCGATATCTCGATGTTCTGAGGAATCTCCGCAGGTTTCCATACAACAGCTATTGCAATTGCAACAAGCGCAATTATGTTCACGAGAAATCCAGTTATGACTGCTTTTTTTCCGTATTCCTTCCCGTATATCTCACATATAATGTCTGTTACGAGAAATGTTGATGAGTAGACTATTACTCCTGCCGGAACTATAAGATCTCCAACCATTACGAGTTTTCTGCATATCACGTTCGCTATCACTATCAGTGATGCGAATACGCCTATTGCAATCTCAACACCGTATCTTCTAGAGACGGTTGTGGTGAGGGCGACTATGAACAGAGTGGCAAGAGCCCAGAGTGTGAATTCGAGCATAGATCTGACTAAACCAATCTCTTTAAAAACCTTTGGATGACTTTTCCGAAATTTACATCGCTTTTTATCGATCACTTATGCAAAATCCGTAAGGATAAAAAATCTCTGCTTCTTATATGCGGACTTAGAAAACCCAGTTAAAAATGTTCTCAGCCTTCTAATATATTTTTTAATTGTATTAAAAATAAATAATCTTGATACATTATAAATATTTAATATGACAGATTAAGAGTGTTTAAGTGTGAATGAGAGAAGTAATGGCTAATCTCGTGAGGGCATCGATATCACACTCCTTGCTTGGAGCTTGCCTTTTAAGGAGTGAAGCCACCTCTCGAAACATCTTTATTTCATCCTTCTTATCCCTCTCTTAGAGGATTGCTCTGACCAGGCCCAATGACGAAGGCATGAGACGGGGAGAGCATGTCCTCTCGGGGAACCTTAGAACTTTTACGGTAGTTCCGAAAGTTGGCAATTTTGTCAACCTAAATGGGATTGAGTATTTATTTCTATTTTTTGAAATATTAAATTTTTATCTCAATTGAATGCTAAAATTTCAGATCTACTGTTCAGAGCGAGAGGAGGTCAGTGATAGTTTTTGGACTTCTACTCGCATCCAGAGAACTTATACTCGTACCCTTAATATTCTTAGCCATTCCATATTCTATTCGAATAAGATCAGTTGTTTCGAGACATCCACATGCAGAATTCGTTAGAGAAGTGTTTGGAATGGAGATAAACATGGAATGCGTGGGATTCTGGATTTTAAATGCAATGCACAGATTACCTAATGTATTTGAAGTCGTTGAAGGTTCAAATGCAGTTTCAAGCTTTGTAATCGGTAAGAAAAATGTCGCTATCAGGGGCAAGATCTCTTAGAAGGGGTGTTTTTTCACTGAACGAGCTTTACGTTGAGAAGGAGCATCCATTCTTCGTAACGAAATCACACGAAAAATTTGAGCTAGATATCAGGATTGAAATAAAGCAGAAGCTCAGGAGAATTGTGAGGATTGAAATGGCAAGAACCGTTGCAAAATTACAACTTCCAGATGTCGATATATCGAGGATAGGATTTCCTGACACGAACTTCAGGGAGATAAAGGAATACGTTCACAGAGCTTATAAAATTCATAAACTGGAAGGCTACGGCAAGGTTTAACAGATTAATTGTTAACAAGTACGAGGTTGAGGGGAAGAGGACTTCTCCATATAAAATAGTGGCAGGGGCATAAACTTTTAAGTATAGCGAAGTGTAACTTTTCGTGGCGAGATATAGCCCTGCGAGGTGATGGGAGCAATACTCCAAGCCTCGTAGGGTTAGACGTAGATGGGAGCTCCGTTCCGTTGGGCCCAACTGCCACCCACACACGATACCTAGGGAAGGTATTTATATATCTCATGCTATTAACCATTATGGTGTTAGGATTAACCCAAATTCAGAAGGATATACTGTACGCACTGATAACACTGTATAAAAAGAAAAAGGGAATGCCCGTAAAAGGAGAGGAGATATCTGAACTTATAAATAGAAATCCGGGAACAATAAGAAATCAGATGCAGGCTCTGAGAGCACTGGGTCTTGTAGAAGGAGCACCTGGCCCCAAAGGAGGGTACAGACCAACTGGAAAGGCATTTGAACTTCTGTCAATAACAAGGCCAGAGAAATCAGTTAGGGTTCCCGTTATAGTTAATGGAATACTAATGGAGGATCTCAGTGCTGAGGAGATGATTTTACCATCTCTATCTCATCCAGAGGTCTGCGAGGCAAGGGTTAAGATCATAGGTGATATAAGGGGGATAATGCCGAACGATGAGGTGATAATAGGTCCAACCCCTGTAAACGAAATGCTCGTATATGGAAGCGTTATGGGAAGGGATGACATCGAGAACATGCTGATAGTTTCGATAAACAAGATATTTGCACTTCCCAAAGACAGAGTTGGTGAGCATATGAGCTCACCGATCATAACGGTAGATGCTGATGACAGCATAAGGGATGCTTCAAAGGTTCTGGTTGAAAACAAAATACACAGGGCACCGGTTAAGGAAGGAGATAAATTTGTCGGAATATTTTCACTTGGAAATGCTGTGAGAGCGTTTATAGAGGGGAAGGCTGGTGAGAAGGTAAGGGAGTTCATGGATCCCAAGGTTGTAATGGTCGAGAGGGATACGAAGATAAGAGAGGCCTTGAGGATAATGAGGGATGAAGGGGTCAGACTTATAATAGTGACAGAAGACGGTAAACCAGTCGGTGTTATTACGGATTACCAGATACTCACAAGACTTGCACCGGAACAAGTGAGATGAGAATTTGGATAGGTATAGATGATACGGATTCTCCAAACGGAATGTGCACAACTTATGTCGCCACAATTTTAATGGATAGGTTGAGAAGTGAGGTAAATGCGAGGGTAATAGGTTACCCCAGACTCATAAGATTAAATCCTACAATTCCTTTTAAAACAAGGGGAAACGGTGCGGTATCCTTTTTAATAGAGTTCGAAGAATCGAGATTTGATGAGGTAGTCGATGTAACAGAGGACGTTATCCAGGAATATGCCGAACTCGAGCACGACAAAACGAACTCAGGTGCTGTGTTCATAAGGGATGATAGTAGAATACTGAGCTTCATATCCGATTTCGCATTAAAAGCTGTAAGGGATGTTGTTTCAATGGACGAAGCACTTTTCATAATCGACAAGTTTAGGATACCTTATCTAAGGTTTAAAAAGGGATTGGGGATTATAGGTGCGATCGCATCGATAGGTTTAAAGCTTTACGATTACACTTTTGAAGTCTTGGCATACAGAAATCCGAAAAGATTTGGGAAAAAAAGGGAAATTGATGAGGAATCCTTCTTTGAAGCAGACTGGCAGACGTATCCTGAGACATGGGACACCGTAGACTGGACAAATGGTGTGGTTGTGGCAGTTCCAAATTCACCTGATCCAGTTCTGTTCGGTATAAGAGGTGACAGCCTTGCAGGTATAATGAGAGCGTTCAGAATTGTCAAGACGGAGGAGATAGACAGGTACACCGTGTTCATAACGAATCAGGGGACGGATATGCATTTAGTAGGGGAGGAGGATGTAGATTGTTTGGAGAATTACCGCTCCTACGTACTGAGGGGCAAGGTTATTGAAGAGCCGTACGATATAGAGGGGGGTCATGTTTTTTTCAAAATTGAGACGAGATTCGGTGTTGTAAAATGCGCTGCGTTCGAGCCGACAAAGCAGTTCAGAGGTGTGATAAGAAAGCTGAAAAAGGGGGACTTAGTTGAGGTATACGGTTCGATGAAAAGGGATACTATAAACCTAGAAAAGATAAACGTCTTGAAGCTGACCGATGTATACGTGGAGGAGAATCCTCTGTGCCCTATATGCGGTAGAAGGATGGAATCGACGGGGAGGGGTAAGGGTTTCAGATGCAGGAAATGCAAGACAAGAGCTTACGAGAAGATCAGAAGGAAAATAAAAAGGGATATCGACCCCGGATTTTACGAAGTACCTCCATGTGCGAGGAGACATCTGTCAAAACCCCTTATAAGGATGGATGTACACGTGAGGAAACATGTGTTCAGGTAATCGATTTATGGAATTAGATATCCAACTTAGACTTGCAGAGCTATTTGAGTTTTCTGTCAGATCCAGGGTATTTCGTATCCCCTGAAAACGGGGCCTTCTCTGCAAACCCTCAATCCGTTTTCAAGGACACAGGATCCGCAAATACCTATACCGCATCTCATATATCTTTCAAGAGAGAACTCAGCTCTGTCCAGTAAATCTTTCGCCTTTAGAATTCTGAAAACCTCTTTCAGCATAACCTCAGGTCCGCAGCAGTATATCCTGTCAAACCTTTCAAAATCTATTCTTTTAGCCTTTATCAAATCCACCACAGTCCCTCTGAATCCCTCTGATCCGTCGTCAGTTGAAAAAAGTGCGTTTTTGAATTTTTCCCTGAATATGAGTTCCTCAGATGTTCTGGCACCGAATATGACAAGAACTTCGCATTTCCTTTCTCTTAACCAGTCGTGAAGGTAGATCATTGGAGCTATACCTATTCCTCCGGCTATTATCAGTCCTCTTCTGGCGGGTGTGAACGGTCTACCGAACGGTCCTCTTATGCCCAGCAACTCTCCTCTTTCAATCCTCACAAGGGCTCTTGTCGTCTCTCCAACTGCCTTAACCGTTACAGAATTTGGAGATGATAGACTAAGGGGTATTTCCTCGTATCCGAAGACGTTCAGCATTATGAACTGTCCTGGATATGAAGGTATGCTTGAACTGAAGTATATCGTCGCTATATCCCTGGTATGTCTGACTACATCCTTTACCTCGATGCAGAACATCGATATATCTTGACTTCACGTTTTAAAGAGTTATTCCTGAAGAGATTTAATGACACGAATTGTGCACATGGAGTCAGTGTTAATCGAAAAATTTTTACATATTTTAATTTAATTAAAAGATTAATAATTTTAATAGATCAGGAGGGCTCAGAAAAATTTAAGAAAGCGAGTGATTAATATTATGATAGTCTATGAGGGCTTCAATGGGATTGAAGGAGCTTGATGACATTTTAAACGGTGGTTTACATATTCCGTCTGCCCTGTTAATAATAGGAGATGTCGGAACGGTAAAAGTGTTCTCTGTCAGCAGTTCATATACGTACAGGCGAAGGAGGGCATGAAAAGACTTGACTCTTCAGCTCTAGAACAGTATCCTAACACCCGTTTCATTTATCTCCAATCCAAACCTTCCCTTCTTATGAGAAGTTCTCGTGATCTTGGCAACCCATAAGTAGACTCCTCACCCTCCCTCTCAAGCACTATGGCATTTCCGAGAGCGTGCTATATGGCTATTTCAAAAGCCTAGCTGTGCATACCCTTCACAAAACGTCGCTAAGAAAGCGTTAGAGCGGGGATGAATTGGGGGGAGGTTTGTGAAGAGTTAGTTTTATAAAACCTCACTCTAATTTATCGAAGTTAGGTGGGAAGGGTAAAACAAGCAATGGGAAATATAGCCCACCTTCCTAATGCAGATGGGTTTAAGTGCTGACATACCCCGTGTATATCCGATGAGGATATGCACAAATCTCCTCGCAAGGAATCCTCGCACTTCAGAAGGAGGTTAATATCCCTATATCCTTCGTCTTAAGAATTCATCCGTGTATCCTCTGAATAAGGTCGTATGCCTTGGATTCACCGTGGAAGAATGCTATGGAAGGTATAGAATTGACAACAAATCTCTGATTCTGTATGAAATACCTCCTTATCGTTGACACCAGCTCATCGAAATCCCTCGGATTTCCCTGATACTTTTCTTCCGAAGGTTCTTCTCTAACTATAAACAAGTCCACGAATCAAATCCTTTTCTTCAAATTCCAATGTGTCCCATCCCATGGATTTCATGTTTGTCCTGACGTCAAAAGGAGAATGATCTATGCAGAAATAAGTCCATCTAAAACCGTTCTCTCTCTGCTACTTTTGTAGAATTTGTAGCGGAGAGAGTCATCACGGACACCTCTCACAGCAGTGGCTCATATCATAGCCCTACAGATCTCGGAACGATCAGAGCACAATAGTAGTGTATTGATAAGTTTATAAGTGTTTCTGGGCATAAACAAGTATACTGCTTCCGTTTACATCTATCTCCTTAAAATGTAACAAATGCAACGCTATACATCTCAGCTCGTACTCATAGAAATTTTAGATGCCAGCGAGTTTTTAGCTGAAATTACGAAAATTTCAATAAAAGCAAGAAGTAAAGACTGATGAGGATTAAGATAGAAGCTCGTGCTCATAGCTTCTAAGTATCTGTAGTATAAAGCACAGCAACCACATTAGCATACAAAACATATTTTAAGTTGGATGGGGAGGTCTTCATATGGTTTCAAATCACATAATCCCCGATCTCACAGATCTTAAAAAAACTGAGGATAACCTTTACAGACTGATAGATAAGACGGTTGAGATCATAAGCGAATGCAGGATGTGCGGAGAATGCTGCAAAAATCTTGAATTCATAAGAATAACTCCCTTTGAGGCTGACAGGATTTCGAAGTATTTAAAAAGACCGATAAGGGATTTCACGACAATCGTAAGAAATCCTCCATCGATTGCACTAAAGAAGGATGAGAACAACACATGCATATTCCTTAAGGATAACAGATGCATGATACATCCCGTCAGACCATTTCAATGCAGGGCAATTCCCGCAATGTTCTCATCCACAGCACTGGAATCTCCGACTTATAAGGGTTGTAGGAACGGATACTATTACTTCGAATGTCCATCTACAAATTGCGTTGTTAGGATAAGGGTTGAGGACTTCATAAGGATAGCCAGTACAAGACTATTTTTTCTCGAAAACATAATATCCCTCTACAGCGTGATACTAAGATCATGAAAGGCATGAGTAAAATCCCGTGATTTTCTGAAAATATTCATGATTTCTTTGAATGCCGCAGCGAAATAGTTTTTAACTCAGAAGTTATCTGATGAGAATGATAGCATTTGGACCCGTACCGTCCAGAAGGCTCGGGATGAGCCTGGGAGTGAACAACCTGCCCTATAAGATATGCACTTATTCATGCGTTTACTGCCAGGTGGGAAAAACAGTAGAAATGGATATCAGGCGCAAAAGATTTTACAGAGCTGAAGACGTTTACGAGGAAGTCAAATCAATTTTGGAAAAGGGGTTTCACGTGGATTACATAACGTTTGTCCCGAACGGTGAGCCGACACTTGATGCGGATATAGGAAGAGAGCTCGAGCTCCTTAGGGAATTTGGAATACCAATTGCCATACTCACAAATTCATCCCTGATTTGGATGGAGGACGTAAGGGAAGATCTCCTTGGATTTGACCTCGTATCGCTTAAGATAGATGCCGTAAGCCATCGAATATGGAAAGAGATAAACAGACCTCATAGAAGTCTGAAAATAGATAAAATTCTTGAAGGAATTCTGGAATTCAGCAGGGAATTCTGTGGAAAGATAATTACGGAAACTATGATTATAAGTGGAATAGGATACGGGAATGAATTCGAGAGAATAGCTGAATTTTTAAGGGAAATAAAGCCATTCAAATCCTACATATCAATTCCGACCCGTCCTCCGGCGGAAAAATGGGTCAGACCGGCAGATGAGTCGACTGTGAATAAGGCATATCAGATATTTTCGGAATTTCTCGATAACGATGTGGAGCTCCTGATCGGATACGAGGGATCTTCGTTCGCATTTACAGGAGACGTTGAAAGGGATCTGATCGGTATAACGAGCGTTCATCCCATAAGGGAGGACGCTCTCAAGGACTTCCTGAAAAGAGCGGGGATGGAATGGGATGTCGTTGAAAAATTGATAAGAGATGGTAAGATAAGGGAAGTAGAGTACGGTGGAAAGAGGTTTTACATAAGAAGGATTCATACCACATGATCGTATATTTTCCAGAAAGTTCAGAAATCAAGGGATTATTCTGAGTTTTGCCTAGAAAATCGAAATATTTGCAGTTTATGAAGAGATTAAACTTTTAGCATTATGCAGGTGAGCCACTCTGCTAAAGGTGCAGAGCTTCTTCTGTTCCACCTGCCTTTACTGCTAAGGCTTCATACGGGGCTTGTATACTGAAGACAATCGTACTCTTTATCATTGGCTATTTTCCCTATAAAGTGGATTTATCGGAAACTTTCTAGTAATTCAATATTTAAAAATACCTACAACATCTCCCTCGCTTACTTTAAACAGCATATTACAATAAAATATTTAATCAAATAAAGATTTAGGGAGTATTAAATTAAATAAAAATTTTAAACTATTAAATTAACATAATTGACAATCTGTCATCTACTGTGAAAGGCAAGGTTTTGCAAGCTACTTCTCTATAAAGCGAACATTCCTAAAAGAAAAAAGGCTTTAAATGGCATATAACATCTGTTCTTAAAGAGCATTGCCCGAAACAATTGCATTTCAAAACAAATTGCGCTAAATATTACATGCATTTACTTAGAACTCATCGCTCTTTAACATTAAATCCTGTCAGCCCGTTAAATCTGCGACAGATGCGTTTTTAAACTTTTGATCGATTTCCCTATTAAATGATCAGTTTGAGACAGGGGACAGAGGAGCTATTTAAAAAGGCCTGTTTGGAGATAGCAGATATCATACTCAATAGTAACATCAGGACTAAGGAGGAGGTTGCGAGGATAAAGAAGAGGATTAGTAAGAAGTACGGACTGAACAGGATACCGAGCGATGCCGACATACTCAAGTTTTACAGGAACAGAGAGGGTTATGAGAAGTTGAGGTCAGTTCTCAGACTTAAACCTGTAAGGACGATTTCAGGTGTAGCAGTTGTAAGCGTCATGACATCTCCCGCGCCATGTCCACATGGAAGATGTGTTCCCTGTCCTGGAGGTGTAGAAAGGGGAACACCACAGAGCTATATAGGACTTGAACCGGCTGCGCAGAGAGGAAAACAGCACGGATACGATCCATTTAAGCAGGTAATGTCTAGGCTGAGAGAGCTTTCTGAAATAGGGCACGATGTCGACAAGGTTGAGATAATAGTGATGGGAGGAACTTTTCCTGCTAGAAAGAAGGAGTACAAGGAATGGTTTATGCTGGGGATATTCAACGCCCTTGACTCGTTCGGTAGAAGGGGTGTAAAAATTGAAAGTGATCTGGAAAAGGCTAAAAGGAAGAACGAAAGGGCAAAGGCAAGATGCATAGGAATAACTTTTGAAACTAGGCCTGATTATGCGAGAGAAGAGCATATAATAGAGATGCTTAAGTTCGGGGGGACAAAGGTTGAGATAGGTGTTCAGAGCATATACGACGATGTACTTGAGAAGATAAAGAGAGGACATACCGTTAAGGATACAATAGAGGCAACTAGGCTTCTTAAGGATTCGGCGTTTAAGGTTGGATATCACGTAATGCCAGGATTACCAAATTCTGATTTTGAAAGGGACTTGAAGATGTTCAGGGAGATATTTGAGAGGGATGAATTCAAGCCTGATTACATGAAGATATATCCAACCCTTGTCGTAGAGGGTACGGAGCTTTACGAGTGGTACAAAAAGGGACTCTACAGACCGTATACGACCGAGGAGGTCGTTGAGCTCATAGCGAGAGCAAAGAGGTATTTTCCGGAATGGGTAAGGATTCAGAGAATTCAGAGAGACATACCGGTTAACAAGGCCATAGGTCTCGACAAGGGTAATATAAGGCAGCTTGTTCACAGGAGACTTGAGGAGCTCGGATACAGATGCAGGTGCATAAGATGCAGAGAGGTCGGGCACAGGTTAAGGGGGATGAATGCAGACGATGTCCTGAAGAACTCTGAGCTCGTTATAAGGAAGTACAGGGCATCAAAGGGGACGGAATACTTCATATCTTACGAAATACCCGATTACGATGCTCTGATTGGTTTTATAAGGTTGAGATTTCCTTACAAGCCGTTTATAGATGTACTTGAGGACTGCGCCCTGATAAGGGAGCTTCACGTTTACGGAAAGGCTGTGCCGATAGGTGAAAGGGAGAGAGATGCATTCCAGCATAGGGGATTCGGAGAGAAGCTTCTGAAAACAGCCGAAGAGATTGCAAAGGAGGAGTACGATAGGATTGCCGTCATAAGCGGTGTGGGTGTCAGAGAATACTACAGGAGATTCGGTTACAGAAAGCGATTTGAATACATGATAAAGAGGATCTAATATGTTGTCCATAGCCATTCCATCCTCAGCCCTGATAAACGAGAACGATCCCAAGATAAAGACTTTTAAGATAGGAATGATAGCAAGGGCCTGTGCTGTTTTCAGGGTTGATGAGATAATCATATATAGAGATCCGAGGCTCGATGAATCCAGATTCATAAAGGATGTCCTAGAATACATGGAAACCCCTCAATACCTAAGAAAGTACATACCCATAAAGAGAACGCTGAGGTTTGCCGGAGTTCTTCCGCCGTTAAAAATACCTTCCCATAAACCAAAGCAAGTGAAAGTTGGGGAGATTAGGGAGGGATTTGTCGTCGGTATGAGGGGCAAAAAGTGCCTTGTCGATATAGGCCTTGACAAACCGGCCGTGCTAGATGAGAAAGGTGTTAGAGGGAGGTCGAGGATAACTGTTAAGATACTCTCGAAAAATCCTTTAAAGGTTGAAAGGGCAGAACCCGACGATTACTGGGGTTACAGAGTAAGAATAGCTGAACTAAAAGATGTTTTGAGGAGAAGAGATGTCGTCATTACATCTAGGAGGTGCGGAGTTCCGAAATTGGATGATCTGAAATCTTTAAA
This sequence comes from uncultured archaeon, assembly GCA_964471215.1. GTDB lineage: Archaea > Halobacteriota > Archaeoglobi > Archaeoglobales > Archaeoglobaceae > Archaeoglobus_B. The sequence continues at coordinate 13,254 of CAYYFC010000034.1, forward strand.
AACCGATACGACATTGGTATTTGGAAGTCCCGATGAGGGGGTGTTTGAGATAGCGGATAGATTGGGATTGAAAATAGATAAAACCTGCTGGAATACGATCCCGATGCAAGGTGTTGAGACCGTAAGGTTAGAGGAGGCTATATTCGCGACCCTGGCTATAATAAATTACGTGAGGTGGTCGAATGAAGTATAGCAGACCCAGAAGGGGATCTCTTGGATTCTCACCTAGGAAAAGGGCTAGCAGTCCAATTCCAAGAATAAGATCGTGGCCGGATTATGAGGGAGAGGCGAAAATGCTTGGATTTGCCGGATACAAGGCCGGAATGACTCACGTTATAATGATAGATGACAGAAGGAATTCGCCAACTTACGGTGAGGAGATAACAGTTCCCGTAACTGTTATAGAGACACCTCCGATGAAGGTAGCTGGTATAAGGGTTTACAAGGAAACGCCATATGGACTGCAGATAGCAAAAGAGGTGTGGACTACAGAACTCGATGATTACCTCGGAAGGAGGCTTTGCCTGCCTAAAAAGGTCAACACTGATGTAGATAGTCTGAGAGAACTGGAGGGAATTGCTGAAGTCAGGCTCATAACTTATACACAGCCCTATAAGATTACAGGTGTTCCAAAAAAGGTTCCTGACGTTATGGAGCATAAGATTGGTGGATCGGACATAAAGGGGATCATCGATTATGCCATATCGAAACTTGGAAAGGAGATAAAGATATCGGAGGTATTCAGGGAGGGAGATTTCATAGACGTTATAGCGGTTACAAAGGGCAAGGGATTTCAGGGTCCTGTTAAGAGATGGGGCGTCATAACGTTAGATGCGAAGCATGCGAGGAGCAGCAAGCACAGAAGAGTTGGAACACTAGGTCCATGGACACCTGCAAGGGTCAGATGGACAGTTCCGCAGGCGGGACAGATGGGGTATCATCAGAGAACAGAGTACAACAAGAGGATAATAAAGATAGGGAGCGGAGAGGATATAACGCCAAGCGGCGGGTTCGTTCACTATGGAGTTGTGAGAAGCGATTACGTACTGGTTTCAGGTAGCGTTCCAGGCCCTGTAAAGAGGTTAATAAGGATGAGACATGCGATAAGACCCCCGAGGGCCGTTTACGAGGGTGTGAACGTCGTATACGTGAGCACTTCATCCAAGCAGGGAAGGTGATAAAATGCTGGCAAAGGTTCTAAATCTCGACGGGAGCGTTGTTGAGGAGATAGAGCTTCCCGATGTATTTAAGGAGGAGTACAGACCGGATATAATAAAAAGAGCTGTATTGGCAATACAGAGTCATAGAAGACAGCCTTACGGAAAGAATCCGCTTGCAGGAACGGATTATGCATGGGAAAACTGGGGACCGGGTTACGGATATGCAAGGGTGCCAAGGATAAAGCACGGAAGCAGGGCTGTTGCAGTTCCTCAGGCCGTTGGAGGAAGAAAGGCTCATCCTCCAAAGGTTCAGAAGAAGTGGGCTGAGAAGATAAATAAAAAAGAGATGAGGAAGGCTTTGAGATCTGCAATAGCTGCAACTGCAAATGAAAAAATTGTAAGGGAAAGGAATCACGTATTCGAAGGGAATCTGCCAAAGATTGTTGTTGATGATCTTCAGTCGATAAAGAAGACGAAGGATGTTATAAGGGTCCTGAAGGCGATAGGTGTTTACGGAGATGTCGAGAGGGCAAAGGAAAGGAAGAGACAGAGAGCTGGTAAGGGTAAGATGAGGGGAAGGAGGTATGTGCTCAAGAAGAGCGTTCTGATAGTTGTTCACGGCGACGATGGAATACTGAAATCGGCGAAGAATCTTCCTGGTGTTGATGTTGTTCTTGTAAAGGATCTGAATGTCGAACTGCTTGCACCGGGGTGTAAGGCCGGAAGGTTAACAGTCTGGACAAAATCTGCAATAGAATATCTGAGGGGATGGTTATGCTGATAAAGTATTTCCTCGTGACGGAAAAAGCAGTTTCGTTGCTCGAAAAAAATATATTAACAGCGATAGTTGACATAAGGGCTAGAAAGCCTGATATAAAGAAGGAGATTGAAAGGCTTTTCAACGTAGAAGTTGAAAAGGTAAACACCCTAATAACACCTAAGGGTGAGAAAAAGGCTTATATAAAGCTTAAAACTGGTTCTGCAGAGGAAATACTGTCGAAATTGGGTGTGTTCTGAGGTGGTGTTATGGGTAAGCGTATAATCTCGCAGAATAGGGGTAAGGGAACCCCAACGTATATCGCTCCGTCTCACAAGTATAGGGCTGAGATAAAGCACCTGAAGTTCAGGCCAGGAGAAAGGATAAGAGCGGAGGTAATAGATATACTTCACGATCCCGCGAGAAACGGGCCTGTGGCACTCGTAAGATTACCTGACGGTAGAAAGGAATACGTACTGGCAGTTGAGGGTTTAGGGATGGGAGATGTTATCGAAGCAGGTGATGACGTTGAGATAAAGCCGGGGAACATGACGTATCTTGGAAGGATACCGGAGGGTACGATGATATGCAATGTCGAAAATGTGCCGGGAGATGGTGGAAAGTTCGCTAGGGCAAGTGGCACGTATGCAATAGTTGTTGCCCATGAGGAGGACAGGGTTCTTGTTCAGATGCCTTCGGGAAAGCTCAAGTGGTTTGATCCAAAGTGCAGGGCCATGATAGGTGTTGTAGCCGGAGGTGGAAGGACCGATAAGCCTTTTGTAAAGGCTGGTAAGAAGTACCATAAGATGAAGTCCAAAGCTGCGAAGTGGCCGCGAGTCAGGGGTGTTGCAATGAACCCAGTTGACCATCCATTTGGCGGCGGTAAGCATCAGCATGTTGGAAGACCCAAAACAGTTAGTAAAAACGCTCCTCCTGGCAGAAAGGTTGGTAGCATCGCAGCTAGGAGAACTGGTATTAAGAAGAAGTGAGGTGGTTTTATGGCGTTAAGGAGTAAGATTACGAGACCTAGGGAGTTTAGATATCGTGGATATACGCTCGAAGAGCTTAAGAAGATGAGTCTAGATCAGCTGGCAGAACTTCTGCCTGCTAGGGAGAGAAGA
>CAYYFC010000035.1:0-15793 GCA_964471215.1 uncultured archaeon
ATCTGTTCACGAGCAATGTCCAATGTCTTAAGATGCTTACATCTGACCTCCTCCCGCTCTAAAGGGCGAGGGTTCCCCATAGGGGAACCACCATATCTGTCTCACGACAGCATCATATGCTTCGGTTTTTGTCATCGGACAAGGTCAGAGCAACCCTCTGAAAAAAATAAGAGAGGGGAAATAAAAATGTTTAGGGAGAAGTTTGCAATTCTCTTCAACATAATCTAAACACTCCCCTAATCCCTCTCCCCCTGAAGGGCAGAGCTCCCTTGCATTTTGTGATATACAAGCTCAGTAAATCCTATCAGAGATAGTTTTATTTGCTGTAATACTTCTGTTTCTTTAAACTCAGTTTTAAAAAATGCGCCGGCCGGGATTTGAACCCGGGGCAGGGGCTCGGCAAGCCCCTGTGTTAACCAGGCTACACCACCGGCGCTTATTCCCCCTAGAATTTTTATGTTTATAACACTTGCGGATGTGTGATTATCCCCCGAACGTTTACATTGCTTTTGGATACAATTTCCTCAATTTTCAGGACGAATTTCCTGAGCTTTGAATAATCCGTCAGGATTTCATAGCTCTTTGGATATCTTTCCATAAGCCACAACCTGAATTCTCCGCTTGCCTTAAGATTTAAAACCTCTATAACGTAGTAATCCACGAAATCCTTTGTCTCATTAAAGATTAATTCGAGATCTGTCAGTTCTGGTATTACCGGTGCTATAAATCCGTAATTTCTCAAGCAATTTTCCTTAAGCTCCTTTAATGCGTTGAATCTCCTTTCCATATCCGTTGCTCTGGGTTCTATCTCCCTTCTTATTTTCCTTTCAAACGAATTTATCGTTAGACCGACCTCAACATTTCTAAAAAGTTTGAGAACGTCTATGTCCCTTAATACTAGATCTGATTTCGTGAGGATTTTCAGACTTATGAGCTTGTTCATGTTTTCAAGAATTCTCCTTGTAATACTCAGTTTCTCTTCGATAGGCTGATAAGCATCGCTTACACTCGACATGTAAACGGTACCCCTTACAAACCTTCCTCTCACGAGTTCTGGTATGTTTTCCCTGACAACAACCCATTCTCCCCATTTTCCGTATTCGTACCCTCTGCAAATGAACTTCGCATAGCAGTACTTGCATGCATGCAAACATCCGATGTACTGGTTCAGAACAAATCTTGCATCCGGTATTCTCGTCCTTCCAAAGGCATTCTTGGCTCTTACCCTTACAACCTTTATCGGTCTCGCTTCAAATCCAAACAATCCTTAAACACCTTCCTATTCTTTTTGAATTCCCAACTGCCTTTAAAACGAAATCCCTAGCCATTTTGCATGAATCGAATAAACTGAAACCCATGGCAAGAAAACATGTAAGGGCAGAACTGTAAACGCAACCGGTTCCGTGCACATCGATATCTAGCAACTCGGATTTTAATTCGTAAAGAGTTTGACCATCGTATATGACATCTATGCCATTCAAACTCCCGCCGGTTATGACAACTGAGCAGTTAAACATCTCCGCTAATTTCTTGGCACAGATTTTTGCGTCTTCAACGCTTTTAATCCTTAAATTTGACAACTTCTCCGCTTCGTAAACATTTGGTGTCATTACATCACAGACTTCTGCCAGCACCTCATATACTTCCGTGTTAAGGAAATCGAATCCCGAGCTCGATTTCAAAATCGGATCAAGAACTTTAGGAACACTTAAATCCTTTATGAAACCCGATATTTCCTCCGCATTTTTATACGAGCATATCAAACCTATTTTTATTCCGGCAATATTGAGATCTTCCAAAACAGATTTCAGCTGGTTTGCAACTACGTCTGAGTCAAGTTCGTGCAAATCGTAAATCCTGCAGGTGTTCTGATAGGTTATAGTTGTTATAACAGTTGAAGGATGAAATCCCAGCGATCTCACAGTAAGTATGTCTGCATGAATCCCCGCCCCTCCGCTCGGATCGAGTCCGGCTATTATGAGTATTGACTTCATAGGACTTCCATAAATTCCTCAACGCTCATGACTCTCTGCTCTCCTGTTCTCAAATCCTTAACGGATATCTTTCCCTTATCTAACTCCCTTTTTCCTATTATAACAGCGAAATCCGCATCTATATCGTTTGCGTAGCTCAACTGCCTCTTAACACTCCTCTCCATGACATCGACTATTGCCGTCACCTTATCCCTAAGAATTTCCGCTATCTTAAAGGCCTCCTTTTCCAGACCTTTAACCGCTACAACCACAACCTTTTTCCTCCTATCCAGATCAACTTTGCATACCTCGGCAATTCTGTCAAATCCCAATGCAAATCCAGTTGCCGGAACATCGCTACCTCCAAAGAGATGGGCAAGCCTGTAGCTTCCACCACCGCATATCTGATTCTGAGCTCCAAGTCCGCTTTTTGCATAGGCCTCAAAAACTATACCTGTATAGTAATCCAGACCCCTTGCAATTCCCAGATTTAGCTTGTAATCTATACCCAATTCATCGAGAATACAGCATAGTCTCTCCATATTTGAGAAATCGAAGTTTACAAGTTCTTTCGCCTCCTCTATAACATCCCTACCACCAACCATCTCTATCAAGGAGAAAACTGTTTCCCTCATATCGGGATCTGCTCCTATTTCATCCAGAAAAACCTCTAGACCATCTACATCCTTTTTGTCTATCAGCCTCATAATCTTACTTGATATCCTTTCGTCGAGATCCCTAAGAACAGTTCTCAGAACGCCGACATGTCCTATGTGGAGCTCGAAATCTACCTTTAACTCGCTCATAATCCTGTGGGCAAGGGATATAACTTCGGCATCAGCTAGGTATGAATCGGAACCTATGAGCTCAACTCCGAACTGCCAGAATTCCCTATACCTTCCTTTCTGAGGTCTCTCGTATCTGAAGCAGTTCAGAAAGTAATAAAATCTTATCGGTTTCGGATATCCAGAGCATTCGTTAACGAACAGTCTCATCACGGGTGCAGTCAGCTCTGGTCTCAGAACCAAATCCCTGCCGCTCTTATCCTTAAACGTGTACATCTCCCTGATTATATCCTCACCAGATTTGATCGTAAATAATTCAAGGTGTTCGAATGTGGGCGTCATTATCTCTCTGTATCCATAATTTTCAGCAATCCTTCTCATAATGAGTTCTATCCTTCTCCTTTTTTCCATTTCATCTGGAAGGAAATCCCTTGTTCCCCTCGGCCTCTCTATTTTCACAGTAAAAAATACGTGTTTAGTATTTTAAAGTTTTGAACATTAGCTAGAAGTAATTCAAGACCGTTTAAAAAGCGAAGCTCGTGTAATTTACAAAGCATCGCAAAGAAGGTCTCTTTCTTTAAAGCAGTTCAAAAGTCTGGCATTTAAATCTGAAATAAAGGACGGAATACTTCAAAATCAAATTCTAAATACTATTTAAGGTTCGTCTGGATGTTATCATCCTCATAAATCAGATGATAACGTCCTTCATCCTTGGGTCTCATCGGATTCAGAGCCACATCTCCTCGACCTCGTTCAGGGCAAACCCTCACACCCCACATCTCAGTATATTTAACCATTTATTGACGAGATTTCTAACTGCTACCGAGTCTCTATCCATCGTGAAACCGCAGTTCTTGCAGATGAGTTTTTCTACTTTCAAATTTAGCCAAACTCATGCATTTAGGACAATTTCTCGATGAATTTTTTGGATTTACGTAAACTACTGCTAATTCTTCTTTCTTAGCTTGCCACTCTATCCAAGATTGAAGCTTTCTGTAAGCAAAGAATGTGAATCTTTCTCTCCACGACTTTCTCATTTTTGCCTGCTTATCTCTCAATCCATTCAAATCTTCTAAAACAATCGTATCGTATCCTCTTTCTCTCGCAAATACTACGATCCTTCTTGAGACTTTCTTGACGAAATCGTTTGTAATGCCCTTAATCCTTCTCCACTATCTCGATATTGCTTTTCTGATCCCCTTAACATGTAACCATTGTTTGTTATACTTCTTTTGAGTTTTCTCGATGTGATTTTTCAAGTGCATAGTTCTCTGTAAAGGAACCTTACTTCAGTTTTATCGTTACCCATGACAACTTCATTAAAATTCATATCAACAGCTACAGCTTTTTCGCTCGGTTCTGCTACTTCAAAAACTTTCTTTAAAGTTACGTAGAGTTTAATCACCGTTCCATGTATTTTCATTATCAAATCTCCGAATTTCCAGTCCTTGTATTTGTCGAGCCATTTTCTGTTGAATCCTACTTCAAATTCTCCGAGTCCCTGTAGCCTCAAATAACACTTTTTACCTTCAAACTTAATGGTATAGCTCTGGTAATCACATCTCGCTCTGTAGCTTTTAATTACACATTTGTTTTCATTGTTATCGTTATTTATTACCGATTTTGCAATCATGGACGCTTCTCTTTCGCACTCTATTGCAAATTTCGGCGGTAGGTTAAATCTACGCTTCAAAGTTTCGTAGAATTCGTGTATCTTTTTTATATCTTGCTCCCACTTTATTCTCTTCGTCCTCTTTACGTATCTCCACCTTCCGTATTTGCTCGGATTCGCTAAAATCTCTTGAACCAAAAACCTTAGAGCGTTCGTGTAATTTCTGATTATCTGAACTAAGGGATCTGCCCTAACGGTCATTTCAACAGTTCCCGTTAGGGTTACTTCATCGCCCATCGTGTGACAGTTGGTATATAAATTTATTTTTTTACCTTCGTATTTTGTTTCTTTCAGTGTACTCCATTTATTGTTAATATTCAATAACGACTTTATCAAAAATGCAAACTACATGATTATCAAATTTCAGATTTACCGTTTAATGCTGGAAGACTTCAACTGTGTTAATTTCTCAATTTAAAATCGTGATGAGGACGTTAAAGATTTAATTAGATGAGATTTCAGACACTTTATGTACTATATAACGGACGTTGAAGGGGTGAGATGCTACGGGATAAAGGAGGGAAGAAATGGACTCGGTTTGGTTTCATGCAGCGGGTATGTAGCTGGTGTTTTTACAAAAAACAGATTCAAATCCGCTTCGGTTAAAGTAACCAGAAGGAATGTAAGAAAGGGGAGAATTGATGGAATAGTCGTGAACAGCGGAAGCGCAAATGCATTTACGGGTGATGAAGGAATTAGAAATGCTATAGAAATGACTGAGATGCTTGCAGAAAGATTGGGTACGGACAGAGAAAGAATAGCGATTGCCTCTACTGGTATAATAGGTGTTCAGGTTGATATGGAATGGATTAGGGGTAAATTCGATGTTGTCTTCAAAAACATGGGAAGTGATGAGGAGCATGCCATCGCATTTGCCAGATCGATAATTACAACCGATAGATTTCTCAAGTTCTCCTCTTTAAACGTAAACAACTGCTTGATAGCAGGTGTCTGCAAGGGTGCGGGCATGATCGCACCAAATATGTCGACGATGCTGGCCTTCATATTTACGGATGCTAGTTTTAAGCCAAAAGATCTTAGAGAAATGCTGAGGAGGGCTGTAGATTTATCATTTAACACAATAACAGTGGATGGTGACTGCTCAACAAACGATACTGTTCTTCTGATATCGACCGACAAAAAAGAAGTCGATAAAGACAAATTTTTCAACGGATTAAAGCATGTGTGTCTGGATTTGGCGAAAAAGATAGTGAAGGATGGAGAAGGTTCAACAAAGGTTTTAAAAGTCGAAGTAATAAATGCAAGGAATAAGAGAGATGCTTTTAAAGCTTCAAAAACCATTGCATCTTCTTTACTCGTTAAAACTGCTCTGTTCGGTAATGATCCAAACTGGGGAAGGATAATAGCCTCATTGGGCTATTCCGGCGTAGACTCGAATGAAAGGCTGGACATAAATCTGAGGGGGTACAGATGCGATGAGTTCGTAGCGGAGGTGAAACTGGTCGAAAACGGAAGAGGATTGGGAAATGAAGATGTTGCCAGGAAGATAATTGAAAGCTGCGATGAAATCCATTACGTAATAGATTTAAAGGTCGGAACCGGGAGAGGTTACGCGTTTGGGTGCGATTTGAGCTACGATTACGTGAAGATAAATTCCGAGTACACGACGTGAATACCGTTCGTAGAAATAAATCTTTTAAGTATGGCATAAAACTAAGCCTATGAAGGTCGAGCTTCTTAGATACACACCGGATGGGATTAAACTGATAGCAGAGAGCTGCAGGATTAGCGGTATTCCACCGCATATTAGCGATGAGGACGTTATAAGGATGGTTGTCGAGAACGATTACGGCAGCGTTCTGGAACACATATATTTCACATTTGACATATCCGAGATAAGCATAGCCCTGAGCAGGGAACTTCTGGAGCACAGAATTGCAAGCCATACTGCCAGAAGTACTAGATTCAACCTAGAAAAAGATTTCGGTTACGTGATTCCATCCATAATCAGAGATGATGAAGAGATAACGGAGATGTTTAAGGAGGCGATGGAGTTCGCCAGGAAGAGCTATATAAAGATATATGAAAGGATGATACAAAAGGGATACAGCAAATCCGAGGCAAGGGAGGTGGCTAGATACGTCTTACCTATGGCCGCGCATACACATTACGTTTGGACGATTAACGCAAGAAGTCTGATAAACTTCTTGGGATTAAGACTTTGCAAGAGGGCTTCTCCTGAGATAAGAGAGCTTGCAAAGAAAATATACGACATAGTGGTCAAGATTTATCCGGAGATATTCAAGAACATAGGTTGTAGGGGATATAATCTTGGATTGTGCCCAGAAAACGAGGCAAGACCAAAGGACTGTCCGTATGCTGATAAAATCCCTCTTAAAAAGGATGTGAAGGCTTCCTGGAAAAAAATAAATTGATATATAATAATCGACTATAGTCGAGGTAAACTTTATATACAAGCAGTTCTTCATGATAAAACGTTATAAATCTGGTAAGGGAGGTAGGGATCTATGGGTGCAGAAGAAGGGCAGGCAGAAGTCTATAGGGAATTCAAGGAATACATAATACCCCCAAGCTGGAAAGACAAGGTATGGGACATAGAGGATTTTAAGAAATTCCACGAGAGCACAGTAAAGGATAAAGAGGCTATTGAGAAATGGTGGGGGGAATGGGCGAACAAGTTACCCTGGTTTAAAAAGTGGGAGAAGGTACTTGATGATAGCAATCCACCGTTTTACAGATGGTTTGTCGGTGCGCAGACAAATCTCAGTTATCTCTGCCTAGATTGGCAGATAGAACAGGGAAGGAAGAACAAGTTGGCGATAATATGGGAAGGAGAACCAGTTGATGAGAAGGGAAATCCGACGGAGGTTAGAAAGCTTACATACTACGATCTCTATCGAGAGGTGAACAGAGTAGCATATGCCTTAAAGAATAAGTTAGGTGTAAAGAAGCAGGAGATCCTGACGTTTTACCTTCCAATGATCCCCGAACTACCGATATACATGCTTGCAGTTCAGAGAATTGGTGCATCTCATAGCGTTGTCTACAGCGGATTCAGCGCGCTGGCACTGGCAGATAGAGCGCAGGATGCTGGTTCGAGGATAATAGTAACGGCTGACGGGCTTTACAGGAGGGGCAGGATTATAAAGCTGAAGGAGGTCGTAGATGAGGCGATAAAGATATTGGAGGAGAGAGGGCATAAGATAGAAAAGGTAATAGTTGTTAGAAGGACACAGAGGGAAGATGTACCATGGAATCCTGAAAGAGATGTGTGGCATCATGAATTCATATCAGATGTCTCCCCAAACGTGAGGATTGAACCCGAGAGAATGGGAGCTACCGATACGTCCTATATACTTTACACTTCGGGAACTACAGGAAAACCAAAGGGGGCTCAGCACAGTATTGCTGGCTACGCCGTTGGTCTTTATGCGACTATGAAGATGATATTTGACGTCAGGGATGACGACGTTTACTGGTGCACAGCCGACATAGGCTGGGTTACCGGTCATTCTTACATAGTTTACGGTCCACTGATGACGGGAACTGTCACTATAATGTACGAGGGAGCACCAGATTACCCGGCACCTGACAGATGGTGGAGCATAATTGAAAGATACGGAGTAACGGTATTCTACACGACTCCAACAGCTATTAGAATGCTTATGAAATTCCCCGTGGATTATATAAAGAAGCATGATTTGTCAACGCTGAGAATAGTTCACACGGTCGGAGAGCCAATTAATCCCGAGGCGTTTAAGTGGTACTACAAGAACATATGCAATGAGGATTGCGTCGCGTCAAGCACATGGTGGATGACTGAGACGGGGCACATACTCACAGGACATTTCCCCGGTCTGGGAAAGATATTCCCGTTAAAGCCAGGAACAAACGGTTATCCATTGCCGGGTGTAAAAATGGATGTTGTTGACGAGGAAGGAAAATCATGTCCTGTTGGAGTTAGAGGTTATCTCGTACTGACAACTCCCTGGCCGGGCATGTTCATGACACTCTACAAGGATCCAAACAGATATCTCGAGGTTTACTGGTCGAAGTTTAAGGAGAACATGTACTACTACACGGGAGACTATGCCGTAAAGGATCAGGACGGATACATATGGGTTCTTGGAAGAGCTGACGATGTACTCAAGGTCGCGGGTCACAGAATTGGTACAGCAGAGGTCGAATCTGCTATGGTTTCACATCCGGCTGTAGCTGAAGCGGCATGCATCGGAAAGCCAGATCCTATAAAGGGTGAAATTCCGTTCATATTCACCGTGCTAAAAGAGGGATACAAGGGAGATCAGGAATTGGCCAAAGAGCTAAAGATGCATCTGAGAAAGACAGTCGGTCCTGTAGTTGCATCAGATGCAAGGATATTATTCGTCAACATGGTTCCGAAGACCAGAAGCGGTAAGATAATGAGGAGACTTCTGAAAGCAGTCCTTACGGGAGCTGCTTTGGGAGATGTGACAACACTTGAAGACGAAAAAGCGGTTGAAGAAGCAAAGAAAGCATACGAGGAACTTAGAAGGGCTATAGAGGAACAGGGCTGATGGTTTTAATTTGAAGAGCAGATCGAATGAGTTTGGATGACGCCTTATTTTTATAAAAATAAAAAATAAAAATTTAAAAATATTAAATATGTATGTTGGAGGTGTCTGAATGGAGACTGTAACAGAGGTTAAAGAGGCTGAAATTCCACCAAAGGAGCTAACAAGGACAATAGCAATAGGATGGAGTGGTGCACTTCTAGAGTGGATAGACTTCTACACTTATGCAATACTGGCTCCAATCGTTGCAGCTGTCTTCTTCCCATCCAAGGATCCCATAGCATCTCTACTGGCAAGCTTCGGTGCATTAGCGCTGGGATTCCTGTTCAGACCATTAGGAGCACTGCTATTTGGAAGAATAGGTGACATATACGGAAGGAAGGTTGCTTTCGTACTTGCAGCGGTATCTATGCTCGCAGGAACACTAGGAATAGGTCTGCTACCGACATATGCACAGATAGGTCTAGCTGCATCAGTCCTCGTATTCGTTCTCAGGATAATACAAGGTCTTGCTCTGGGTGGAGGTTACGGTGCCGTCATAGTTTATCTGGGAGAATCCGTACCAGAAAGGCGCAGAGGTCTATTTACAGGAATTCTGTTCACGACTCCGGCAATTGGAATGGGTATTGCCGCAAGCATGGAAAGCATAGTCGAATCTGTATTCGGTGTAGAGGCTCTTGAAACATGGGCATGGAGAATTCCCTTCATAGTTGCCGGTTCCGTCATCGCCCTGATAGCCCTCATAATGCATCTGTTCTACAAGGAAACTCCAGTTTTCAGTGCTCTCAGAACGATTAGAAAGGTTTCTTCTGCACCGATCAGAGAGCTGTTCTCCCAGAGACAGTATCTATACCTTGTACTGCTTGCCTGGATTGGAGTCATCGGTGCTCACGGACCAGTCTGGTACACCAACCAGCTGATAACAAAGTACTACATGCAATGGCATGGAATAAGCCCCGGAACGGCTTCAGGAATACTGTTCATATGTACGATGGCGGCAGTTTGGGCATATATACTGTTCGGACACATCTCGGATAAGATAGGAAGAAGAAAAATACTTCTGTTCGGAATATACGGAAATGCCCTTGCATTCATACCTATATTCTGGATAATGAGAGATGCCGCACTTACCGGAAACATAGCCATACTGTATGCACTTACATACCTCTGTACGTTCATGAACGGTATAGGATACAGCGGAGCTCAATCGGCATTTCTACTCGAACTCTTCCCGTCAAGAATCAGACTCACTGCAACAGCCTTTACATACAACCTTGGTTACGGAATAACAGGAGGACTGACACCGTTCATGATCACTGCGATATACTCCATCGTCAGGGATTGGTACATAGCTGTTATTCTCTGGTCTACGCTTGTTCCGATGATCATGGGATCATTCTTCCTGATAAAGGGCAGAGAAACTCTAGGAACAAGGATTTGGGCTGAATTCACAGCTAGTAAATTTGCAAAGGAAACACTGGTTGTAAAATCAAGCGAAAAAATAGTGGATGTCATAAAGAAGATGGTTGAAAAGGATGTAAGAGGTGTTGTTGTCGATTACGGGACTGGAGTGGGAGTCGCCTACAGACATCTGCTAAGAGGTGTCGAAAAGGGCTTTGATATGCCAGTGGGTGAAGTTGCGGTTAAAGTTCCATGCATAGAATCCAACGAACCCCTTCCGAACATATTAGAGATTATGGAGCAGTACAATGTTAGATTTGTACCAGTATGCTCCAGAGGAAGAATAATTGGCATGATAAGTCAGAGAGAGCTGCTGGCAGAGGCAGTTGGATTGGCCAGCTTGATGAAGAAACCAATTGCAGAGAGAACAAGGTTCTCCGAAGTTGCAAGATATCCGATCGTCATCGAGAGCACAGAAACTGTCGGAGATGCAATAAGACTAATGATGCAGCATGACATAGGCATGCTTCCAGTCGTAGATGGAAAAGGAAAACTTGTTGCCGTTTTCTCGGAAAGAGATGCTTTGAGAGCAATAGCAAACGGAGCTGTCCTTGATTCACCTTTAATAGAGTACGCCACAAAGAATCCAGAGGTAATCAGATGTGAAGATCTAGTTTCAAAAGCAGCAGAACTTGCCGTAAGACTGAATATAAGGCATGTCATAGGCGTTGACGAATACGGTTCTCCGAAATGCATTGCCAGCGTAAGAGACCTTCTGGCAATAGGCTAACCGACACGAAAACCTAATAAATTTTTATAATATTTTTACATAATTTTTTATATTTTTTATTTTTTTGTCTATATTAAGTAAATGCAGCATTGCAGATTTGGAAAAGTGTCTGTAGCTTTTTTCAAATCTTATCCATAATCAAATTATTTTAAAAACCTACTAGAATTCGGAATCGGGTCGGCGTTTGATACTTTGGGTATTAGATGTAGTTGGGAATTATTTGCCGGAGATTGGAGTTTTGTTTTTTTGTAAACTAAGGAATTTAAACCCGAATATCACCGAGTAATTCTTTTATTTTCAATCCTCTATGACCTTTTATGCTGCTCGTAGTCATAGATTTTCAGGAGAAGCTTGCGAGACATATAGAGGGAATAGACGATATCGTCGAGAAATCGTCGAAGCTTATAAGGGCATGTAAATTACTCGGAATACCGATAATATTAACGGAACAGAAAAATCTCGGAAATACAGTGGAAGCCATTAGAGAACTTGTGGATTCAAAACCTATTCAAAAGCTGAGCTTTAGCTGTCTGAAGTGCGATGAATTCTACAGGGAGTTTAAACGGATAAATCCAAAAAGGTGTATTTTAATAGGAATAGAGGCCCACATATGCATTTTACAAACTGCTTTGGATTTGTTAAGGGAGGGTTGTGAGGTCTACGTGGCAGTTGACTGCATAGGATCCAGAAACGGTTTTGACAAGGAAATAGCTATTCAGAGGATGAGCTTGGAAGGTGTAAAACTCACAACTGCCGAAAGCATGATATACGAGATAATGCAGACTGCCGAGCATGAAAGGTTTAAAGAGATTTTACAGATAGTAAAAGGGTGATATCTTGGAAATCCCACCTGAACCGGTGTGGCATGTGGCGATAGGTTTATTCGTAATATTCTTCCTCGTTCTTATATTACCTTTCAAGGTAAGAGTTGTTGAGGAAAACCTCGAACCCTTTTTCTTGATAATGGGGATAATTGCCGTAACCGTTTCAGGTCTCTGGAGCGTTCATCTGATAGAGGAGGCCATAAGGGCACCTGTGAGCATAGGAGGATTACCGATAGGTATATTTCAGGTCGTCCTGATAGCAGGCCTTTTCATACACAGGTTTAACAGGAAGATATACGGCGGAATATCGAGTTTGATGGGTAGAATAGGATTTAATAAGTTTGTATTTATAATAATAGCTTTTTTGGGTCTGATATCGAGCATAATATCGGTAATAGTTACCGCTGTAATACTCTCGGAAATAGTATCGGCGATTCCAATAGATAGGAAGAAGAAGATAGAATTTACGGTTATAGCATGCTTTTCCGTAGGACTTGGAGCAGCTCTCACTCCCGTAGGTGAACCTCTATCGACCATAGCCGTTTCAAATCTGAGCGGTGAACCATATCACGCCGATTTCTTCTTCCTCTTAAGACTTCTCGGTGCTTACATAATACCCGGGATTTTCGCGCTGGCAATCTTCGGATATTACAGAATAGGCAGGATAAAACTTGAAAGAGCGGAGATACCAGAGTATACGGAAACAATCAGAACGGTTATAGTCAGGGCCATAAGGGTTTATGTCTTTGTATCCGCACTCATACTTCTGGGTGGAGGTTTGAAGCCGCTCGTCGTATGGTTCTTCACGAAGATACCGTCGCAGGTTCTGTACTGGGTAAACACAATTTCGGCCATACTAGATAATGCGACACTTGCAGCAGCTGAAATTCATCCTGAGCTTAGTATAATGCAGATAAAAAGTGCACTAATAGGACTGCTCATATCAGGCGGTATGCTAATACCCGGAAACATACCAAACATAGTCGCGGCCGGTAGGCTGAGGATAACCATGAAGGAATGGGCGAGATTCGGTGTGCCCGTCGGTATGGTGATAATGGTCGTTTACTTCCTGATACTGATCGTGGAAGAGATGTTAATACATTAAGATCCCTGAATTTGAATTAATCAGATAAGATTTCCGTTTGGATCTATGTGGCCGTATTCGGTCTGGCATATGACGTTCTTCAATCCTATATCCTTCAGCTCCCTCCAGACCCTGACCATTTCTATGTATCTCGGTCTCTTTATATCCATCCTTCTGAACTCCGGCCTATAATCGAGTACGCATACCTGTACACAATCATCTATATCCAATATCCTCTCACCAATCCTTCTCACCTCTTCTAAGGATATTAGATCCTTATTATATGGTATTCCCACACCAACGAAAACAATATCCGAATACATATCTAGGACGTATTTAAGTGACCTCCATTCGTTTTCGAGATATATGCATGCAAGATTTCCCCCGACACCCGTTATCCTTTCAAATGTGTCCGTATCAAGAGCCTTTATATCAATACCTATATCCGTCATACCCGCTTCGACGAGATCGTCTATGTAATCGGGTGTAAGTATTGTTGCATTTGTATCTATGTGTATTCTTGCATGCGGATCAAGCCTTCTTATCTCTTCAACATACCTTATCAACCATTCCCTGTTCAGTGTGCATTCCCCTCCCGAAATAGCAATTCTTTCAACACCTAGCCTGTTCTTGAGGTTCACCATGATTCCCGCAGTTTCCTCCGGTCTTAACGGATTGATCTTTCCGCAGTATGTTGTTGTCCAGTTCTGGCATTGCGGACATCTGAGATTGCATCCGCACGCAAAGCATGCTACTTCGATGTATCCAATACCCTTGATCCACCACGGGGTACCGACGCCGCCAACTGGATGCCCGCTGAAGCCGTGAACTAACCTTTTGGGTTCGTACTCGAATTCCGTTCTTATCACCATTCCATCTCTAACGGGTGTAACGCAGCTAGGCCTTAATTCACCGTCTATCTCAACGGCACAGCTCCAGCATCCTCCAACATCGCATGGCGAGAATATGGCATCTTTTTCTGGAATCTTCGAGAACTTATAACCGATTATCTCCAAAGCCTTTTTAACCGTTATGTTATCTGGGACGTGATAAGTCTCACAATCCACGTTTATCCTTATGAACCTTTCGACTTCTCTTTCAACCAGATCGACTGCCATGTTCGGGCATGCGATATAACAGGCTCCGCATCCTATGCAAGAATCGGGAGACGGGCATACGTAGTTTTTGCAGAAATTGCATTCCACACATCTATCATTTCTAATAGCCTTGTAAAGTTTCATATCTTTACAAAGCTGTCCGTGTTAATTACACTATTCGTCGTACACGCTAAAGGCAGTATATAGGTGTTTTCATGCACCGACAGATATGCCCCTAAAACATCTTAAGCATATGAATTGTTCCTTCTTTTCTCAATTACTGTGTATGAACGACTTGTTTCTTCATTATAATGATTGAACTGCTGTTTATCCATGAGATCAATGATTACATCGATTTGAAGTTTACAGATATCTTTAAAGTCAAAAATAACGGGAATTATCCGTGCTCTCATTTGAAGTATGCTAATGGATAAGTTTGAATATACCATTGGTAAAATTATATAGAGTAAAGCTACAGGTGTTATGACATATTCGAGCTGATAATAAAAGGAAAGGTATTCAGATGGCCTCGATGATTCACGCGATCGGTTACTTATTTGTACTAATCCTAGCTCTAGCCGCTTTCCTGTTGGTCTTACTGCTTTGCGGAATACTTATAGCGATAGATAGGATAATAAGTGCAATCAGGAAGCTTAAAAAGCAAAGAACAGTTAGGACTTGATATCAAATATAAGCTGAGCCCAACACAAACATCTATAAGATAAATCATGAGTTAAAAATTAAAATTATTTTATTGAGCTCATATAAACAATTAGTGATTATAAAATTAGGATATAAGTCAAAGAGAATTATCTCGGGGGTTGGTCATGACCATATTTAAAACTTGGTCATGACCACGAGTTTCTTCTCAAAGGAGGTAGTACAAATACTCAATGAGTTAAAAATGAAACGTAGGTTTTTATAAAAATAAAAAAAAGATACAGTGTATGAGAATTTAGAAAAATAAAAGTAGAGAATAATAAAGTGAAGAAAAACACACATTCACTATGGCGACGAAAAGCCTTACTATTATTGGTTAACGAGATTTTAAAGACCAATATATTTATTAATTACAATCCTACTATGATTCACTTTGACCAAAAACCTCTTTTAACCATTCATGCTCCTCAATGAGTTTTATAACCCATTGGTTATAAGGTACATTACAATAAAGAATGTGGAGAAATTTAAATATATTGATTCTCTCTGCAATTAATCCTACCTCTTTAAAGGTATGAACTAGCAATGCTAATATTAGAAAGAGTGAGGCAACAGCAAAGGGAAATATCCAAATTTTTCTTCCAAACAACGCTGAAAATACTGCTATTCCTGAAAACAAGTATGACCAAAGACAAAATACTAGAGAATAGCATCTTAATCTAGAGAAATCTCTCCAACCTTCTGAATGAAGTAACCATCTTATTGCTATTTTTTGTATGTTTCTCTTTCTATTTCATTTTTTGAATTATCCGCAAGAACTGTGTATGTGTAAACGTTTACATCTGCTATTCTCATGTTATATAGTGCAGTTGTTCGAATCGTAAAATATGCTGTTGCAAAAAATGAGAGAAAAACTAATCTTAATTGCTATTTAATATAATGACTTACACAATCCTACTGAACAACAACTCT
>CAYYFC010000036.1:0-15486 GCA_964471215.1 uncultured archaeon
AGGAGGTCAGATTCTTAGTATACGGTTCAGTAAGGACATATCAGATCAATTTTAAGATATATATTTCATTTTTATAAAAATAAATAGCTGTACTTATTATAGTACTGCTGTAATAAATGGATTAGGGACTTTCATCATTACAGTAAGACTATAGAAAAATCCGCAAAGAGATAAAAAGATTAGAACTCCAATAAATTTTAGGGATGTAGGTATGATGAGATATATTTTTCAAAAGGGAGTATATGAAATCTTGGTATGGATAAAAAAGCACGAAAAGATACAACCGTCCAAGCTTGCTGAGATAATAAAGACGATGAGCGAGAAAACCCTTTACAAGAGGCTTGAGGAGCTCAAGAAGGCTGGGCTTGTGAGAGAAGAAGCTGGAATAAACGAGCTTGGTAGACCTGTTAAGCTTTATCAGCTTACATCGGTCGGTAAAAAAATTCTGAAGAAATTTGAGGAGGTTGAGAAAATTCTTGAATCAAAGGATTAATATTCGAAAGATTGTCGTTCTCAATTATAATTGGAGAACAGGGTGATAGAAATGAATGAGTTGTTGATCGGATTAATATCACTAGTCATTGCTATATTCTTCGGACTAATAGGATTTAGATCATTTCTAAGGAGGGAGATAGAGTTGGGAATAAGGAACTGTATGATACTAGATCTCAAATGTGTGAGAGATGCTGTGAGGGAAGTTGAGAAATGTCTGATATCCATGAGAGACGCGTTAAATGATTTTAGACGAATTACTCATCCTGGACATGATGTAAAATCTCCTTACGATAGAACATCGGATGAACACTGCACAGTGGAAGTCAGGTTTAAAAATCTCGGAAGAACTAGGATTTCCGCCGACTTGGATGAGAACGAAATCGTCATGAGATACACGATTACTTTTGAGAACGGAATAACGACGTACATGATAGAGAAAGCAATAGAGGAGTTAAGGCTTGAAAAGGTAAAGATATCATGTGTATCCAGGAATACGATTTCATGCATTGTGTTGAGCAGGGATTCAGAAGTGTGCACGACAATCATAGCGCGCCTTCTGAAATGGCTCGATTTGAATTATTACAAGCTAATGGAGGAGTTCAGAAAGGAGTACGAGGAAAAAATTCTAGAGAAGTTGAAGGAAGATCTTGACAAAGTCGATCCAAGCTTGCCCTAAACAGTAGATGACGAAGTTGGCAATTAAGTCGACCTAAATAGTTTAAGATTTTTATTTAATTTTGAAATGCTCTCAAATTTATTTGATTAAATATTTCACTTTGTAACCTACTGTTTAAGGCGGGGAGGAGGTCAGCGTCTTCTACAATGGGAACCGTTTTTTGAAATTCTCAATCCATTGCACGGTTTTGGAATATCTGTATCTCTTGCAATTGCTATGATCATACCGAAAGATCAGCGTATATATCTGATCATCACGAATGTTCGTTTTGCATAAAATTCGAATGTGGGTGTGCTCTTTCCTGGAACCTTTAAATTCACACATATGATCGGGACAGAATTTAAAAGACATTCAGAAACAATTTCATCTTCAAATTTAAGTTTATCGATATGGTAAAACACCGATGGGATACACAAGCAAGTTTGAACGCGTTATACTTGTGAAGATATGAAAACTGTAGCTGGTTTATGATACTAAACATATCACGGACTCCGAACATGCTGTTTTAGAAAAGGCTGAAAAGAAGCGGGGAATTATCCAGAAGGCTGATATTTTGGTAGATAGTAGCCCCGCCCGGATTCGAACCGGGGTCGCCGGATCCAGAGTCCGGCAGGATTGACCGCTACCCCACGGGGCTTCAAGATAAATCTACTCTATTGATTTATCAAACTTTTGGTAAATTAACACAGGCCACGAACTTTTAAATTTTTCATATTTATAAAAACTATCGTTAAAACATACCAAAACCATAAAATATTTTAATGCAGAGAGTTGAAGGATGGAATACATATTCGAAGATGTCGTTGTAAAACCGAGTTCGGCTCCGAGATTTTTTCTAAACGGAGAAGAGATAGACATATGGAGTAAGGAATACTCAAAATATCATTCAAAGAGTGTTGTTGAATATGTTAGGGAGTCCTTACTTGAATACGAGAAGAGGGGGATTGACCCATTCTCCGAGATTGTAGGAAAAGATGTCGAGAAGGAGATGGTTAAAAACGCGTTAATGAGCGGATCGAATATACTGTTTAAAGGGAAGAAAGGATACGGAAAGACAACATTTAGCAAGGCCATAGCAAAACTCCTACCAGAAAAACTACTCGCTATAAAGGGTTGCAAGATAGGATGCGATCCAGTACATCCAACCTGTTTCTCCTGTAAGAAAAAGGTCTTGGAAGAGGAAGAGGTCGAGCTGACTTGGATTCCGAGGAAATGGATAAGAATTGCCGGAGATCCAATGATGACGACAAGACAGCTGATAGGCGGGATAAGTATACAGAAGATCAGAGAGGGGTACGATCTTGATCATCCAGAGGTTTTCACACCCGGAAGAGTTTTAAAGGCGCACAGGGGAATTGCTTACTTCGATGAGCTGGGAGCTATTCCGTCGGCTCTGCAGACGCTTTTACACGAGTTATTGGAAGAAAAGCAGATAACAACACCAGAGGGAGATATAGTTCCAATGAAAATAGATACTATCTTCATAGCATCAACAAACCCAGCAAATTACAAGGGTGTTGCAGATATAAAAGAACCTCTGCTTGACAGAATGGAGGAGATACCTATAGGTCCTCCTGAAACACTTGAAGAGGAGATAGAAATCGGATTGAGGAACATGAGCCTGAAGGAGGGAGCAATACTGCCGATATGGCATCTCAAGATTCTCGCAAGAATAGTCAGGCTCGCAAGATGTAAGGATTGCAGGGTTGCTAGCAGAATAGAACTGGAACCTTCTTGCAGGGCAACTATAAAGCTCTTCGACCACCTCAGAGCTTCCGCCACGAGAAAGGGAAGAAAATGCGCAATGTTAATAGATTACGGTAAAAACTATGAGATAGTGAAGTTAGGACTTAGAAGTAGACTAGAATTGGATTACGAGGAGGACATATCAAAGGACGACGTAATAGTTAGACTCACAGAAGAATCGATAAATAGAACTTGCTCTGAGATATACAACGAGATACCGAGAAGCGAGTTCAACGGGCTCATAAGAGATCTTTCCCAGCTATGCTCAGAACCTATAAGGGTTGACGGGAAGATAGACTTCAAGGAGTACAAGAACCTCTACAGAACATTACTTCTCTTTGCAAAGAACAAGGCTGAACTAAATTCGGCATTCGAAATACTTCTTGAATCCATAAGGAGATGTACGGGTTTGATAGAAAAGGTTGATTTTGGTGAGTATGTTTATTCCGGATACGAAGCCTGAATGCAGGATATGCAGGGAGGAGAGGAGCGGTCTTGGAGAGGATCTCGTAAGAGACTTACTCTATTCCCTGTTCAATCCCTATTATAGGGAAATCGGTAACGTCAGGGCGTACGATTTTATAAAGAAGTACCTGAAGAATGAGGAGCTTAAACAGTTCTTCGAGAACTTTGCGGCAATGCTCAATGAAATAATGAGGGGATACAGGTACATAAACGCCTTCTGGACGGACAAGATAGAGGATTACGAAAGGGCGAAGAAAATGGCGTGGAACGAGATAAAGGAGAAGATAAAAAGAGGAGAGCTGAAGAGGGAGGATTTGAGTGCCAGCGAACTCGTAAACTATTTTTATGAGGAGATAGTCGAGGAGCTCATGAAGGAGGGCTATATAGATAAGAGCTTTGAAAGGTTTAACAGGGTTATTCTTAAGTTCACACCGCAGGCCGAGAGACTTATAGGAATGAAGATACTTCAGCTTTCGCTTCAGAACCTTAAGAGGACAGATTTCGGTGAGCATGAAACTGAGAAAATAGGTATATCGAATATAGCAGGTTACAGGATAATAGAATACGATCCTTATGTCCACACTTTCGATCTGATAGACATCCAGGAGACATTTGTGAAATGCGCATTGAGAAATCCTAAACTCGAGTTCGAGGAAAGAGATCTTGTTGCAAGATCTCCTAAACATCTGGAAAAATGTGTGTATGTCATGCTTATAGATGTTAGCGATTCGATGAGGGGTAAAAAGATAATAGGTGCTATAGAGTCTGCGCTGGCACTTAAGACTGCAATAAAGAAAAGGGATTTGGACGAACTGCATGTAATAGCATTCAACCATCAGGTTAGAAGGGTAAGGGAGGAAGATATAATAAACCTCACAACAAGGGGGAGAACGGATATAGGGCTTGCTCTTAAGAAGGCTAGGGATATACTGAAGAGGAGGAGGGGAAGCGGTGTAGTATTCCTGATAACCGACGGAGAACCGACATCGAGCTACGATCCTTATCTGACACCTTCCAGATGCGCCCTGAGAGAGGCGGAAAAGCTTAGAACTGTTGACGCGATGTTAACGATAGTAATGCTTGGAAAGGATAGGAGATTTCTTGAGCTATGTAATAGAATGGCAAAGGCCAATGGAAAATCGAATTTAATATACTTCGCGGATCCATTA
The DNA here is from genome assembly GCA_964471215.1 of uncultured archaeon. Lineage (GTDB taxonomy): Archaea > Halobacteriota > Archaeoglobi > Archaeoglobales > Archaeoglobaceae > Archaeoglobus_B. The sequence goes on from CAYYFC010000036.1 coordinate 4,552, forward strand.
GACATGAAGAAGTTCTTCGTGAGGACTTATATGAGGAGGAGATGACTATTAATATCCCAGCTCGTTTAACCTCTGTCTGAGGATTTCAACAGATCTCCTCAGGCTTTTTAAATCATCATCACTTAAATCGTACTCGATTATCCTTTCAACACCGTTCCTGCCTATTATCGCTGGAACACCGACTGCAACATCCTTTATACCGTATTCACCGTCCAAAACAACGCTTGTCGGTATCTCCTCCTTCGTATCTTCTATAACCGCTCTAACCATCCTGTAAACGCATGTTGCCGGCGCGTATACAGTTGCTCCCTTTCTCCTTATTACCTCCATCGCAATTTCTCTCGTTTCGTTTACAGCCCTCTCCAATTCATGACCCTCTAGTTCTATCAGACTCTTCGGAGAAAACATTGAATCTCCGTGTTCTCCCATCATGAATGCTTTTTTTGGTTTTAAACCAGAAGACGCAAGTCTTTCTCTCAGCCTTACGGTATCTAGAAGACTTCCCATTCCAAACACTTCATTTCTACTCTTTCCGGTCTCTTTCCACATTACGTAAGTCATTATATCCAAGGGATTCGTGACTACGAGTACCTTTCCCCCTGGGCAGTTCTTCATGATTTCCCTTGCAACACTCCTTATTATTTCGGCGTTTTTTACCGTTAGGTCTAGTCTCGACATTCCCGGTTTTCTAGGCAGTCCCGCTGTTACAACTATTAAATCACTGTTCTTCATTAGAGAAAAATCGCTCCCTCCCATAACATCTATCTGTTTATCAAGAGCAAAGGCTGAATGTTTTAAATCCATTGCCTCTCCAACCGCTAGATCCTCGACTATGTCTATCAGCGCTATTTCGTCTATGTTCAGATGATGTATGCAGGCGAATGCAGATGCTGACCCTACCCTTCCCGCGCCTATGAAGCTAATCTTCATAAATACCACCGATTTCTTCGTTTACCAGAACCAGAATGCCATTCCTCCCTCCATAACCTTTACATTGAATCCCTTGCTGGCCAGAAATCTATAGGCCTCATAAGATCTACCTCCTATCTGGCAAACTATAACTATCTCCTTTTCCCTTGGAATACTATTCACGGATTCCCTCAGATCTCTCAGCGGGATATGCAGAACTCTCTTATCCTCGATTCTCTTAAACTTCTTTACTTCTTCCTCTTCTCTAACGTCCAGTATTACGAAGTCCTCACCCCTGTCTATTTTCTGCTTTACTTCAAAGCTTGATATCGTCCTAAACATATCCTCTCTTTTATTTCTGAGTGTATTGAATGCGTGTACAAGAGTGTCGATCGCCTGTGAGTAAGGAGGTGCGTATGCTAGATCGAGGTTTGAAATGTCCTCTATCTTTGCATTCATCTGAATTGCCGTTGCTATGACATCTATCCTCTTATCGACCACCCCCAGTCCGACGGCTTGAGCTCCCAGAATTCTTCCCGTATTTGCATCCGCTATAACCTTTATTCTGATAGGTTTCTGATTTGGATAGTAATGAGATCTGTCCGGCCCAGAAACTATGGCCGATATAACTTCATATCCCAAATCCCTCGCTTGCTTTTCCGTTAACCCCGTTTTTGCTATGTTAAGATCGAAGACCTTGAATATTGTAGTCCCTAGAACTCCGGGAAACATAGACTTCCCGCCAGTTACGTTATCGCCTATCACCCTTCCGTGCCTATTGGCTATCGAACCCATGGGCGTGTAGACGTATCTCCCGGTTATAAGGCATTTGTTTTCAACGCAATCCCCTCCTGCATATATCCTCTCATCGCTCGTCTGCATGTACTCGTTTACCCTTATCGCCCCAGTTTCTCCTATCTTTAAACCGCACTCAGTTGCAAGTTCTACATTCGGCCTCACACCTACAGATATCAGGATGAGTTGAGCCTCGAGCTCCTTTCCGTTAACCTTAATACCGCATACCCTGTCATCCCTCACAACTATCTCCCTTACCCTGCTGCTTGTCATAATCCTTATTCCCCTTTCCCTAAGGTAATCCTCAACAAGAAGCGCCATCTCCTTGTCCAGTACAGTCGGGAGTACGTAGTCCATTATTTCAACTATTGTTACCTCTACATCCAATCTGGATAATGCTTCAGCCATTTCCATTCCTATAAGCCCGCCGCCTATTATCACAGCTTTCTTGAGTATCTCCTCCTCCCAGAGCTCGAGTATTTTATCGGCGTCCTCTGGATTTGAGAATGTGACAACACCATCTGCATCGGCATTTGGTATTTCCAGCTTGACAGGTCTGGAGCCTGTTGATATTACCAGGTAATCGTAGGGTATTTCATCCTCTCTTCCATCACTTCTCCTTATGTGCACAATTCTCCTTTTTCTGTCTATTCTTTCGGCCTTTGTCTCGGAGAGTATCTCTATGTTCTTGACCTTTTTAAAATACTCCTCGTCCCTCAAAATACCCGCCAGGGTCTTTCTGAGATCGTCGACTGTGTGAACTATTCCACCGACGTAATACGGTAAACCGCATCTCCCAAGCGATGGATACCTGCTCGCTTCTATAACAGTTATCTCCGCCTCCTCATCTCTCCTTCTAGCCCTCGATGCTGCTTTCAGTCCGCATGCACCGCCACCTATCACAACTATTTTCATGAATTCAACTTATTAAATGGTTAAATAAAGCTTTTTAAATCTGTAGATAAACGATTTATTTAAAAAAGGAGTCTGGCTTATATGCCATACGAGGATCTTAGAGAGTTTATAGAAAGGCTCGAAGAGGAGAACGAGCTTGCAAGGATAAAGCAGGAATTCAATCCAATTCTCGAGATAACAGAGATAACGAGAAGAGTAGTTAAATATGGTGGAAAAGCGCTGCTTTTTGAAAAACCAAAGGGTTATGAAATTCCTGTTTTAATAAACGCTTTCGGGACAGAAAAAAGGATGAAAATGGCTCTTGAAGTTGAAAGATTTGAGGAAATAGGAGAAAGACTTGTGGATCTGTTGAGGATAAGACCAGAATCCTTAATGGATGGACTGAAGAACCTCGGTAAGATAAGGGAACTCATAAACTTCATACCAAAGAAGGTCAGGAGAGGTGCTTGCAAGGATGTAATAACGGATAAACCGAACCTCTACAGGTTCCCAATTCTCAAGTGCTGGCCTAAGGACGGTGGAAGGTTTATAACGTTACCGGTAGTAATAACGAGGGATCCCGAAACAGGTGAGCTGAACGCTGGCGTGTATAGAATGCAGGTGTTCGATGAGAGAACGACCGGAATGCACTGGCACATACACAAGCACGGGGCCCTTCATTACAGGAAGATAAGGGAAATGGGAAAGGATAGGATAGAAGTTGCGGTGGCAATAGGTGTTGATCCAGCAGTACTCTATTCGGCTACAGCACCATTGCCTGAAAACTTTAACGAATTCACGTTCGCAGGGTTTATAAGGAGGAAAAGGGTTAGACTTGTTGAATGCGAAACAGTTGATCTCCTTGTTCCAGCCGATGCTGAGATAGTACTTGAAGGATACGTTAAGATCGATGAACTGAGACCTGAAGGTCCCTTCGGTGATCACACAGGATACTACACGCCAGTGGAACCCTATCCCGTATTTCACGTTACATGCATAACTCACAGGGAAAATCCAATATATCATGCCACAGTTGTCGGAAAACCGCCAATGGAGGATGCATGGCTGGGAAAGGCTACTGAGAGAATATTTTTACCCATTATAAGGATGATTCATCCAGAAATAGTTGACATAAATCTTCCGGTTGAGGGATGTTTTCACAATCTGGCAGTCGTATCCATTAAGAAGAGATATCCCGGACATGCCAGAAAGGTCATGTTCGCTCTCTGGAGTCTGGGCCTTCTATCGCTTACAAAGGTTGTGATAGTTGTAGATGACGATGTAAACGTTCATAACATGTCCGAAGTCATATGGGCCGTCACAACGAGATTCGATCCCTCTAGGGATGTTGTGATAATACCCGACTGTCCCATAGATTCCCTCGACCACTCCACGTACAGGCAGAATATAGGGGGAAAGATGGGGATTGATGCGACGAGGAAATGGAGGGAAGAAGGATATGAGAGAGAATGGGCTGAAACTGTTGAGATGAGCGAAGATGTAAAGAGAAAGATAGATGAACTTTGGAACGATCTGAAATCTATTGTTTTCTAATTCTTTGAAATAACCCTCTTTATTTCGTTCATAAGCTTCTCAGCAACTATTCTTCCATCAACCTTTCCCCTGAACTCCTTCATGACGAGACCCATAAGAGGCTTAAATGCCTTTTCACCCCTTTCAATTATCAGATCTATCTTTTCCTTCACTATTCTTGAAATGAACTCATCCAGATCCTCCTTAACAGAAAGTGTCTTTATAACCTCTTCTACTTCGGCATTTGGATTTTCACAAAATGCCTTTAAGACTTCTTCAGCACCCTCCTTGGCTATTTTTCCTTCGGCAATCAAATCTAAGGTTATCCTAAAGTGTCTATCGGTAAGGACTTCTACCCTGTAGCCATCCTTTTTTAACTCTGCCGGAACTATGTGCAAAACCCTTGCAACAACAGTTGGACTAATTTTTCTGGCATATTCCTCAAATATTTCATAGTAATCTGAATCAGCAATTGAATACGCAAGATCGTAACTTAATTTGAACTCTTCAACGTATCTTCTTGCCCTGTCCTCGATTAGCTCCGGTACTTCTATTTCGATAAGCTCATCGGTTATCTTAACGGGCGGAACATCTGTTTCCGGATACATTCTTGCTGCACCTGGAAGTGGACGGAGATATGAGGTAGTACCATCTTCGTTTGCCTTTCTTGTCTCCTCTGGAACACCTATGAGGCAGTATTCAGCCCTTTCAATTATCCTTTCAAGAGCCCTCTTAACCCTCATACCCTCACCGCATGTTATCACTACTGCATCCTCTTCCCCTGCATTAAGAAGCTCCTTCATCTTTTTAACCTCCTCATCGCTTATACCGTATTTCGGAAGCTCATCTGTATGGAAAACACCTCCGAGTCCAAAAGTCCTCGCTATATCGGCAAATTCTGATCCAAGTCTCCTGTTCGGCTGTATTTCCATTCCTATAAGACCTGCAAACCTCTTTAGAACTATTGCGCCCACAATTCCTCCCCTTTCTATGGCCCTTGCTATGACCTTGCATCTCGTGTTCCTAAAAACTTCTGTCACGTCGAATACAGTCTTTATTACGTAAGCTCCCCTTTTTCTAAGCTCATCCCTTATCTTCAAAAGGTTTAGCTGCCTTATGACCTCGTACTCAACTACCTTGTCGAGTATTTCCAACTCCTGAACACCTTTTATCTCAACTCTCGCACCGTCCCTTATACTTATATTCACGTCCTGCCTTATCGTCCCTATACCCCTCTTAACCTTGCCCGTTGATCTTAGGATCATTCCCAACTTTTTCGCAACCTTTTTAGCCATTTCTGGTGTCGTTATATCTGGATTCGTCCCTATCTCCACAAGCGGAATTCCCAATCTATCTAGCGAATATATGACTACATCTCCTCTATCCTCAACCTTCTTACAAGCCTCCTCTTCAAGGCAAAGCGTAGCGATCCCAATTCTTTCTCCTTCAACCTCTATAAATCCATCGAACGCTATCAGAGCAGTCCTTTGAAAACCAGTCGTATTGCTTCCATCTATGACTATCTTCCTCATCACGTGAACTTCGTCGACGAACTTCATGTTCAACATCTTTGCGATAAGAATTGCAATCCTCAAAGCTTCTCTGTTCAGCTCTCTTGGGGGTTCCTCATCAGCTTCAACAAGACATGTTGTATCGTAGGATTTATACACAAACCTCTTACTCCTGAGAACCTCCTCCTTGGCAGCTCTGTCTTCCTCACCTATTTCGCTTTTCTTCAATCTTAAATACCTTGAAAATTCGAAATTCGAATCCTTAACATCTCTCAGAACTGTTGGGCAATTGCAGAATAATTTGTGCTTGGTGTCTAGCTGCTGATGGATTTCTATTCCTACCCTTAGACCTATTGCTGAGTAGTCCATGATTTAATTTCCTTAGACGATTAAAAATTATTTATCATCATCAGGTGAAATCGAAGAGAGTTCTCTGCCTAACTCCCTTTATGCTTGATTCCGTGTATCCGAATCTCTCGAGAATCCTTAGAACTGAAGGTATAACCTGGTGATCTATGTAATAATCCTTATCTATCTTCCTCCTCTCCCTCCCTGAGAACGTCTTTATGTAAACGTATTCACCGTCAAACTCCTCTATCAACTCTATTGGATAAGCCCTATCACCTATGCTGCCTGATCCTCTCAGAACTACAAATCCTATTTTGGATCCTATCGGATAGTGTATTCCCATTTCCATCGCCCTCATTGCAGCCCTTACATGCGCCTGTTTGCTCTCGTACTTTGATGGCTTTTTCGTCAGACTCTTGTATATTATGTAATCCTCGAGCTTTATCCTTCCACCCTTTATCTCATCTATAACATTCTTCACGAATTCAAGAGCCTTTTCGGGATTCTTCTCCTTCAGTATTATCTCTATTACATCCTTCTGAATCCTCTTGGCAAGTTCACACCAATCTCCTCTTCTAACCTCCAATCCCTTAATTACAAGCCTTCCATCCCTTGTAAGACCAGCGTATCTCTTCTTTTCAACGAAGAATATCGTTTTATAGTATTCATCCACCTCAAGCTGTATAGGCATATCCTTTGAAAGTATTTCTATTAACTTTTCTATCTCGGTTTTTATATCGTCCAAGTTGAGTTTATCCTTTGTTACAAATAGAGAATCCGTGTTGTGAAGTAGTATGTTATTTCCGAAGAATGTGTGGGTGCCGTCAACTTCGAGATCATATACAAACCCTTCGTACTCTATCTCTTCAATCCTTATAGGTTTTACAGGTTTGCAAACACTTCCATCCATGTATATAAGCCTGAATCCTTCCAGATTTACGGGTTTGACCTTAAAGAATCTGCCGTTGTAACCTATAAGGCTGTGATCCTCCGTAACGTCAATGTATCTGTTATCTGATATCCATATCCTGAACATTCTCTTGTCAACCCTGTGCCTCATCACGTATCTAACCGGTTTGAAAGAAATCCTTCCGTTTTCAAGCGTTAAGACCTTTAGATCACTCGGTACGTAGTACTCCCTGTCACCTATTCTCACATCAACCCTTTCAAATAATCTTTCAACACTTTCGGCACCCATGTTTGTATAAACTAAAGTATCGCCTGCAACGCTGTCCCCGTAGAGAACGTCGAATCCAAACTTCTTCGCGATTTCTATCGCCCTCTTTATAAAATGCCTTCCCCAGGCCGTTGTTGCTTCTGCGCACTCCTTACAGTACCATCTGGCCAAATTCCATCCTGTATACCCGTAAAAGGAATTTGTGAGGATTTTTAGGGTTGTCTGCTTTATATCAAGTAGTTTGTACTCTTGGGAAGCCGGATCCAGCTTCTTTAGCTTCTTCTTAATCTCTCTCCTCTTTTCTATCAGCATCTTCAAAATCCTTTTGAAGAATCCGTCGGGATGCTTTTTAAACTTATGTCCTACTTCAGGTGCTATAAAGCAGTCATCGCAACTCTTGGTGAAAGTATCTGGGCTTATATTGAAGGCTATCATTATCGACGGGTACATAGAGTTGTGAGTGAGAATCCCGTTTGCGAAGTAGTAGTGATCCCCCTCAAGTGTTAAATCGTATACCTTTCCCCTGTAATAACACGTCGAAACCTTCCCGATTTTTTCAAGCCTGCAGTATCCGTTTGAATCATTTTTAAAATCACATCTTATTAAAAACCCGTTAAATCCCATTGCAATTTCATATGCTGTTCTGTCAACGAGTTTACCGTTAAAAACGGGTAATCTGTGATTAGGCGTGCATTTCAACCCGTTTATGTCTATAAGAATTCCGTCGTAATCGTAAACCCAGACCTTCTCAACTCTGAACCAGCCGTTCCTGCCTAAGACGTAATCACCCTCTCTGACATCGCTTATCTTTAAGGGACCCTTACCCTTTACGATTACGTAAGTGTCCTCTGGATGACATGCAAAGTCAAGGCACACGACGTTCTCATGGAGACCCCTTGCAGGTTCCAGAACAAAAGCACCCTCATAACTCTCCTCGATTTCTCTGGGATTTGGTGCAACCTCATTTATCTTATGAGCCTCGCTCAGGAGCAGGTAGTCGACCTGCTTACCCCTTCCTATTCTCGTTACGTCATCAAGAGGGAGCCTTATCATCTTTGAAAGCTCGTAGTGCATTGGCAGGAGCTCCTCAGCTATGAAATAAGTATTTATCACGTCGTTTCTTACATGTCTGAATACCTTATCCTTTTGACCGCTTGCCCAGTATTTGTATATGTCCTTACCCTCTATATCCTCCTCATCTATCTTCCTTCCAAGATACTCCGCGACGTTCTTCAGCGTCTTTATCTTCACATCCGTCATCTTCAAGGCTATGTCGTACAGATCGACATTCAGCCTCCCTGCGATCTTAGGTCTTCCACCTCTGAACTCTATTTCACTTCTGTCCCTTCCTATATCTATCTTTATACCGTATTTCTCCGCTCTCTTCTTTATATATGGCCAGTCAAACGAATCTTGATTATATCCGACTATAATATCAGGATCGTAATCTTTTATAATTTTTATAAATCTTTTTAATATATCTTTCTCATCACCGTGAATTACCTCCTCGAATTCGTCTGTCTTCACACCTATCGTGACTATAGGATCCTCCTCGGCGTTGGGCATACCGAACTTGGATAGCATTTCGCAGTCAAATGCAAGTATCTTTAAATCTGGAAAACCGTGTCTTTCATCCCTTTTAACATCCTTAACAATATATGATCTCATTACTCCCACCTTTTCAGATGATGGGTATATTATTATTCCATCCATGCATGCAAGATCCTTATCTATCAGATATCTGTACGCAAATGGTATGTCCGCCTCCCTAACCTCGGCAAACTTTTTTATCTCCTCTCTTAACTTCGGAACGTGCTGTGGATGTTTTGTATAGACCTTTAAAGCCTCTGTATCTCTTCCGAGACTTTTTACTTTAACTTCCTCTACCTTTAAAGGTGCTATGATTTCGTTTTTAGTCTTGACCTTTATACCCTCCACTTCCTTCTTTTCGCATCCGAGAACGTAAAAGTAAGGTAGGAAGTTTTTATCGTATGCGACAAAAACACCCTTATCATCTTTGCACCACAACCTAATTACAGCCCTACCGTGTTCCGTTACGTAATCGACATCGAGCAACCAAGCCTTTATCATATAAGCTATCTTGAAGTTTTAAGCGTATAACATTTATTTATTTGATTTAAATTTATATAAATAATTGAATAATCTCCCGATAACATTTCTAAAATATCAGTTTTCCTTCAGAGTCTTTCTGAGTATGCTTTCGGCAGCTATAAGACCTGTTACAGCCGCACCAACTATTCCTCTGCTTATTCCCGCTCCATCTCCAACAGCGTAAACATTTGGTATGTTCGTTTCCATCTCGCAATTAACCCTGAGCTTCAGTGAGTAGAACTTTATTTCAGGAGCGTAGATCAAGGTTGAGTCGTCGGCTACCCCAGGTATAACCCTGTCTAGAACCTCGAGTGCATCTACTATGTCATCTATTACCCTTGCAGGATATGCAAGGCTGATGTCACCTGGAATAGCCGTTTTGAGCGTTGGCTGGACTAGTACGTTATTCTTTATCCTGTTCTCCGTACTCCTCCTTCCAAGTCTGAGATCCTTAAGTCTCTGCACTATAGGATTTCCCCCACCGAGTTTTGTTGTTATCCTTGCAAGATCTCTTCCCCATTCATTCGGCTCCTCAAAAGGTTCTGTGAACTTGTAATGACCTAGTAATGCGAAGTTTGTGTTGTTCGTCTTTTCCTTCGCCTTGCTATGACCGTTTACCAAGCAGAAATCTCCGTGATCCTCTCTTATCACCCACCCTCTGGGACATGTGCAGAATGTCCTCACGTAATCGTCGTGCCTCTTTGTTATTATCCTCAATTTGGGATCGTATACGACCGATGTTATCTCCTCCATTATCGATGCAGGTACTTCCACCCTTACACCGACATCTATGGACTTGTTAGTATTGTTCGTTGCTATCCTGTACTTCTTCACCCACTTTTCAAGCCATTCCGCTCCTCCCCTACCAACTCCGATTATAAGGTATTCGTATTCGAACTTCTTCCCGTCCTTAAGTGTTACAACCTTTCTGTTTGGATTTATGTCTACAACAGTCCTTTTAGTAAAAATCTTCACACCGTTGTCCCTCAGATATCCTTCTATACTCCTTATAACCTTCGGTAGTTCATCACTTCCGACGTGCCTCTGCTTGAGAGGTACGAATTCTATTCCAGCCGAATTTGCCCTTCTCAGAAACTCCTCCACTTTCTCCTTATCAACACCATATACCTCGTTTGGCGCCCCGTGGTTCAGGAATATCTCGTCAACTTCCTCCATCTTCCTTAGAAGATACTCAGTGTCAACGAGATCTATTAGATCACCACCTACCGTGAAGCTTGACGGATATTCGGGAATGGCGAAGTTTAACTTTCCATCCGATAGACCTCCCGCACCTCCTACACCGAATGCTATATTACATGGTCTGCATTTCTTGCAGTAACTCTGGGCTAGATCGCTAGGACATCTCCTCTTGTCTATGTCTCTTCCCAGCTCAAAGATGGCAACATCCATTTTGCCGGCAAGTCTGTAAGCTGAGAACAGTCCTCCAGGTCCTGCCCCTACGATTATTACATCGAACTTTTTCATCCTTTTTAAAATCTTTGATAAAGTATATTTAGATTTTTTGATCTTCGACGGATTGTTGTAAATTGGAGAATTCTTAGGATTTAACTAAAAATTATGATAGGCTATCCGGTGCTGACAGGGTTCGACATATTTTTAATTTAAATTAGGAACATTCAATTAAAAACCCGAAAG
>CAYYFC010000037.1:0-14774 GCA_964471215.1 uncultured archaeon
GAGCTCCCTTGCATTTTGTGATAAACCTCTTAAATCCCCGAACCGATATTGATTGATGGGGTATCCCCGCTTTCTTACAAAGGGTTTTAAACCATTCGATCCGATAGAGCTTGCCAGAATAACTGAGAAAATAGTTGTTAGGGAGGGGAATGAGGGATTTGAGAGGAAGTACACGCACTTCTATTCAGTTCCAGTCTACAGGGGAATCTCAACGGGATATGCTGTGGGATGCTGTCTAAGATGCATATACTGCTGGTCTGACTGGTCCAGAGATTATCCAGAACTTTTCGGAAGTTTTTATTCTCCGAAGGAGGCTGCAAGAAATCTCTTTGAGGCTGCGGAGAGGGGGATAACTTATTCGGAGTACTGGAGGATGAGGATTCCTGTAATAAACAAGCTCAGACTGTCAGGATGCGAGCCGACTATAGGAAGGGATCATCTTATCCAGCTACTTGAAATAGTCACGAGTTCAAAATATCCCCTTTTCATACTAGAAACAAACGGAATTCTGCTTGGATACGACAGAAGCTACGTGAGAGAACTTGCAGAATTCAGGGATAAGCTTTATGTAAGGGTTTCGTTCAAGGCAGCAACACCCGAGGGTTTCACGAGCAGAACTGGTGCAATCGGAAAGTACTATAAGCTTCCCTTTAGAGCACTTAGATACCTGCTGGATGAGGGCATATTTGCGAGAGCGGCTGCCATGACAGATCCCAGGATAATGCCTAGGGAGGAAAGAGAGCTCTTAATACATATGCTAGACGAGATAGATCCAAATGCTAGATATAACGAAACACTTGAGGAAGAAGTAATAGATCCATACGACACAACTGTTAAAAGGTTAAAAGCTTATGAAGATCCGGAATTCGCAAAAAAACTTGATAAGGAGATAAGGAATATTGTGTCAACACAGATTTAGATGATCGATTTGCCGAGGGAAGCATGAAATTCAATTAGATCTCCTAATCCTCTGCAGTTCTTACGGTATCCCTGATGATATTTATTATCCTGTCTATTCCCTCACCGGTCACGCTAGAAAAAGCAGGCAGATCCCTTCTGTTATGCAGATCCGACTTGCTATACACGGCTATAACAGGTACTTCGAAGTTCTGCTTTATCTCCTCAAGCAGTTTCAGCTGACTCTCAAGAGATCCCGAAATTTCGGTAGGATCGATTATGAATAGTATGCAGTCTGCTATGTGCTTCAAGCAAAGAATTGCCTTTTTTTCTATTTCATTTCTCCTGTGAATCGGTCTGTCCAGAAGTCCTGGTGTATCTATTATCTGAATCCTCTTCCCATCTATTTCCATGTAACCGACGTTTATCTCCTTAGTTGTGAATGGATAACTCGCTATTTTCGGTTTAACTGTCGATATCCTCGCCACAAGACTTGATTTTCCCACGTTTGGAAATCCGGCAACGACGACAGTCGGATCTTCGGTTAAACTCGGTATTTCCCTTAAAACAACCTTTAACTTGTTTAAAAATCTTAGCTCAGGATCTATCTGCTCTATTATAGAAGATATCCTTCCGTAAGCAGATTTAAGAACCTGAACTGCATTCTTACCACTCTTTACATCCCTTATGCTTCTCTCTATTATCCTCTGGATCATACCGTCGGCCCATTTAAGAGATGCCAGAGCCTTCTTTATCCTCCTTATCCCTACGATTAGATCTATGAGTTCCCTGTAAAAGTCGGGAACTCTATCGTAATCCGGATGAGATTTTATTATCTTGTTGAAGTAATCCCTGAGAACGTTTGATACAGTTGAAAGCTTGTTTATCGTCCTTTCTCTGGGATTTCTACCTCCAACTCTCGAAGCCCTTCCGAACGCCTTATCGAGAAGTTCCTCGGCGTTCAGCACTGTCGGAAGTTTTCTCGCATCGAACACTTTAACACTAGGATCAAGGATATAAAAGTTTGGATACTGATTGAGTCGTGTCAACTTGAGCTTTAGATAGAATATATATGCTTTTGCACTAAGTTGACAAAGTCTATCCAAGCTTTGTCCTTTACAGTAGATGACGAATTGTTTTTGTCAATCTAAATAGCTTAAAATTTTTATTTTATTTATAATTTTTATATTATTAAATATTCTACTATAATATACTGCTTAGAGCGAAGAGAAGTCAAGAGTCTTAGGAAGGAATGCTAAAACTTAAATTCTGTATAAATTTATTCCTTCTATTCTTTTAAAATTCTTCACGTTTCTCGTGTAAAGAGTTAGGTTGTTTTTAATCACTATTCTGGCGATCATAACATCTCTAAAATCTATAGCTTCTCCTCTTTTTTCCAACTCAGCCAATATTTTTTCCTGAGATTTCCGCTGATTTCTCAGTGAAACTTAGCACTTTAACCCTTCTTGCTAGTTTTTTAACGGCTTTAACATTTCTTTCCCTTCCAGTCTTATATGCACCGTAGTAAAGCTCAAAGAGATTTATTGCGGTAGTTACAAGCTCGAATTTATCTTCGAGTTGCTTTACCTCTTCTACAGTTTTGTATTCTCCCCTTAGAAGATCTATCAAAACGTCTGTATCTAATCAGAGGGTTTCCAAGCGCTCCACCCCTTCCTTAGAGATTCCTTGATTTCTCTCACCTCTTCATCGCCGATATCCCAGGAACCTGCCAAATCACTCAACCTTCTCCTCATCAAGTATCTTATCGCATCCTCTATCGATATCGGCCTCTTCAACTCAGCCTGTAACTTCCCGGCCAATTCAACCAGCTTTTTATAAGTTTCCTCGCTAATCTTTATAGACTTCGTAGTCATAGTAGATAATGTGGTTAAAGTAGCATAAGTATATCTGGTCAAAAGAATGTACTCTCCAATGAATAACTTGATATAATATAATTCAATTTATGTTACAAACACACTTTCCGATCTACTGTGAAAAGCGAGGTTTTGCAAGCAACGAGAAGATAAAATTATTTATTTTTATATTTTTAATTAATTCTATTAATTTTCATTTTGCGATATCGGAATTCTCTAACGGGGATCCTCTATTATCTCCTCTATTTCAAGCCCGTCCATTATGTAATTTGGATCTCTGTACCTTCTTATAATCCTTCTCAACCAGTATTCTGCTCTTTCGATGTTAAATCCGAGGAAATCAAAAAATTCGAGTATCTGTCTCTTTGGTCTCATCTCGTAAAAATCGGATGCACCCGATGTCAGAACAAAGGGTGCGTCGAACTTTTTTATAACCCTGAGAAGATCCTTAAGCTCCTCTATCTGCCTAACCCTCCCAATCCCGCTAGAGTTCAAAAGACTCGATAACGATATCTCTATTGCCACATCCTTTTCCCTCGCAAATCTCACGGTGTTGTAATCCAGTTCCCTTCCGCAGAAGTCTAGTATTACATCAACCCTTTTCCTCATAACTGCTTCCCTCAAAACCCTTAGATCTCCTATAACACCTACTATCCATTCGTCTCTCGCTCTTCTCAGCTTTGATATAAGATCTTTCCTATCTCTCGCCTCTACGAGATATCCCCTGATGAAATCACCTTCAATTCTCTCGGGATTTCTCGAGAAAACTACGAAGTCATCAAACCCGAGGTCGTAGCATCTCCTGTCCGGGACAAATCTTATAAAGTCTACCTTCAGGTAATCCCTCATCCGTATCCCTTCTCTATAAACTCTTTCGCGTACTCTATTATCTTCTGCCTTTTAGCCGGATAAGTAACTATCTTCGCCTTTATGACTATGGAATCTCCCCCTTCTATCAGCTCAACCTCTCCCATATACGCCTTCTGCTTGTCTATCCTTATAAACAGAACTCCCTGATCGTCTATCCTTTCATCTATTGTGTTTATCAGGAATTTTCTCTGATCTCCCAGGAGATTCATGAGATTGTTCCAGAAATCCTTTATCTGCTTCTTCTTAGTCAGAACGACTTCTAGGTATGTGAGTGGGTTTCCGAAATGACCCTTCGCGTCAGTTGCCGTTATCTCGAATTCAAACGGAAATATCGTTGCCATTGCCTCGGCAACCTTCTCCCTGTCCTCAGTGGAATGAACTACTGCTGAAACTGTGATCCTTTCTATCTTCATCGAATCAAAATGGATTTAAGGAGGTTAAAAAATTAACCGATGATGATGTCGATAAGGACAGGTAACGCAATCTCGATAACATTTATAGCCGTTGCAATAATTCTGTCAAATCTGTCGAGGTATTTGGAGAATCCCTTCAGATTGATAGTTCTCATAACCTGCTGGTTTTTAATGCTATACTTCACGCACTGCCTCTCGCATTACATAGTCGGAACGTTGATGGGTGTTAAGTTCAGTCACTACTTCCTTTCAAAGTCCATGCTTTCGAAATCAGGGATACCTTTCGTCTCGGCCATATTCTCGAAAAAGATCTTCTTAACGATTAAGATAAAGAAGAAGGCAGGGAGAAAGGCCATGTTTTTCATGTTTCTTGCCGGTCCCCTTTCCTCAATGTTCTCTCCCCTTCTTGTCTTTTACATAGCCTATAGCTTCGACAGGTTTTCTGCATTTGTCATACTGTTAATAATAATTCTTAATGCGATATTTACGGGGTACAACAGTTACAGATACGGCTGCATAAGAAAGGCAATGGATTCCCTAAAGTCATGAGACTATTCACAGATTAGAATTAGATATATTTAAGGAGCTATGGGAACACAAAGTTTTAAATACCTTAATTTGATTTAGTTTAGGAGCCATC
Organism: uncultured archaeon; assembly: GCA_964471215.1. Taxonomy (GTDB): domain Archaea; phylum Halobacteriota; class Archaeoglobi; order Archaeoglobales; family Archaeoglobaceae; genus Archaeoglobus_B. The sequence continues at coordinate 4,695 of CAYYFC010000037.1, forward strand.
AGCCCGCAAGGGTGATGACGGCGTTACATGTAAGGCTGGCTATTGGTGCCAGCCGATTTAGCTCCCGATGAAGTGCTGATTCATGAAGCACTAAGGAAGAAGCCTGTGCTTAGTTTCTGTAGTATAAAGCACGGGCAACCACGTAAACTCCGTAAAGGATACATCAATCCATAATAAACCCGTTTATATCGTCATTAAGCTTTCAATCGATCGATTTTCAACGCAGAACATCTAAAGAGTTGTCGTCCTTGATAAAAATGCTCGATTTCGATAAAACCGTTTAGAAAGAATCTGTAATGACGGCATGCGATTAAAACCTGATTTATATATTCCAGAGTGTACTTGCTCGCATATGCTGAACACAATCGATCGTGAATATTTAAAAATTCAAATCGAATTAAGATCATGATATCTCCGTGGGAAGTCGAGGGTATCATCGATTACGATAAGCTGATAAAGGAATTCGGTATGAAGCCTTTCTCGGAGCTGATAGATAAGGTCCCGAACCCGAATCATCTAATGAGAAGAGGAGTGATATTTGGTCACAGGGATTACGATAGGATAGTAGATGCCATGGTGAAGGGAAAGCCCTGGGCGGTAATGTCAGGCTTCATGCCCTCAGGCCTTCCACACTTCGGTCACAAGATGACGATGGACGAGATAGTCTGGCATCAGAAGATGGGAGGAAAGGCTTTTGTATGCATAGCCGATATAGAAGCACACTTCGTCAGAGATGTGGGCTGGGGAAAGGCTAGAGAACTCGGATTTTTGTATATAAGGAGCATTGTATCCTTAGGCCTAAATCCTGAGAACGCCGTTATATACTTCCAGTCGGCAAGCGACCACGTTAAGAATCTGGCACTGGAACTTTCAAATGAGGTGAACTGGAGCGAACTCAGAGCGATATACGGTTTTTCTTCAGAAACAACGATTGCAAGACTTTTAATCCCCGCAATTCAGGCATCTGATATACTTCATCCCCAGCTAAAGGACTTCAACGGACCTAAACCAGTTGTGGTTCCTGTAGGAGCTGATCAGGATCCCCATCTAAGGCTGGCAAGAGATCTGGCGAACAGGATGAACATATTTTCTTTTGAAAAGATAGATGGTGGAGTTAGGGTAAGGAGCAGAAAGGGAAGAGAATATCTTAAGGCATTGAAGGATCTTAATTTCGAATGCAGGGTCTACGGTGAGCACATAGACCTTTTTGGTGACAGAGAGGAGATAGAGAACGCTGTTAGGGAAAAAGAATTGGAAATGGGAGGATACGCCTTCATACCCCCGTCATCTACTTATCACAAGTTCACAACAGGTCTTAAGGGTGGAAAGATGAGTTCGAGCAAACCCGAGAGTTATATATCACTGTTTGAGGATCCCGATGAGGGTGCGAAAAAGGTAATGATGGCGTTAACCGGCGGAAGGGCGACGGCTGAGGAGCAGAGGAGATACGGTGGAAATCCAGATAACTGCGTTATATTCGAGCTTTATTCATATCACTTCGTACAAGATGACAGAGAGCTTTGCGAGATAAGGGATAGCTGCAGAGGTGGAAGTCTTCTTTGCGGAAGATGCAAGAGGATTCTGGCCGAAAGAGTGAGAGAATTCCTCAGGGATTTTCAGGAAAGGGTTAAGAGTGTTGATTTAGATGATTTCTATATAATTAAATGATCATGACTTCTTCTTCCAGGCTATGACGACCATAAGTACTACAAAAGCCAGAACGGAAACGGAAATTATAAGCGGAATGTTTTTGGTTCCTTCTTCCTCAACCTCGACCCCCTTAAACATCTGTAAAACCCTTTCCTCTTCGAAAACCTCTCCTATTTCGTTGTTCCACGTTATCTTAAGAATTACATAGGTTAGGTTCGTCGGAATCGTTATTTCGAAGCTGTCGAAATCTGATGGATCCAGATAGTCTATGTAATACGTCTTCGAAATTCCTCCGGCTGAAGCCGTTATCAATATATTGTAAGCCCTGCTTCTGCCGTTATTACTGATATCTCCTGTTACAGTCAATCCTTCCGCCCTCCTCTCGATATCCACATTGCTTAGCTGAATTGTCGTCTCGTTGAGAACCCTTATTCCTACCTCGTCGTGAATTCTGTACTTATAATTCAGTTCGTCCATGTACTCAACGCTTACATAAACCCTCTTAATACCTGGAGATCTTGAACACCATTCCAGGCTTATATACCTGCTTTCCCCGGATTTTATAACAGGAATCGTTAACTCATTCCTTGAAATTATTCCGTCAGATATGTTTATCTTTACGCTGTATATGTTGTCGTTTCTAAGATTTGAAATTCCGATATCCAATTTTATTACATCTCCTATTAAAACCACTGAATACCTGAAAGTCGAGTTCACGACAACACCTTTGCTCTCCTTGTATACGACACCGACAGTCTGGATAACCTCATGATAGTTCCTGCCGTTGTAAAATCTTATCCTGAACTTAAGAGGTCTCTCATCCTTCGGCTCGAACTTGAAAGAACCCCTGTTATCCTTCACGTATATAGTCTTCGGATTTGCATCAAAGAGTGGTTCGACTACGACGTTTGATATATCGAGATTTGACGATATCGTGAAACCGACATCGTTTACCTCGTTAAGGGTCAGAACTGTTTTATCCAGCACAATCTCTGGCAATCTGCTCTCAACCCTCACGTAGACTACTCCTTTCAACGTCCCGTTTATCGTGTTCACGTAAACCCTGACAGTGTATATCCCGCTCTCCTTTGCCTTCAATAAAAATGGTAGCTCGTAACTAGATCCTTCTTCCAGCCATCCGATCGATGAAACCGAGCCGGGCATAACTTCGATTTCATGTGGCGCGAAGAACGTTATACCCTCAACATAAGTCCTTTTCTGAACATTTATCGTCAGCTTGCATTCAGCTACATCTCCAGGAAGCAGGACTTTGGGATTCATCTCAACCTGAATAGTCTGGGCGGATGCAATCTGGATGAGAATCAGGATGGATACGAGAGATATCAGTTTTTGCCATCTCATTTCCCTATATCCTCACGATTTGTTTTTAAATCTTTATCCCTCGAGTTCTTTTCAATTTCGGAGGGAATTTTAGATATTCGAAGATTTTCTTTTCATACCGTTACGGGAATCAGTCAATCCGCTCACGTCTTATCATATTTTGGGCAATCGACATTAAAGAATTCCTCAAAACACAGGTGAAGAAAAGCTCCATTAAAACTTTTGTAAAGACATATATAATATTCGCGAATTCTAGAGATATGGATTTACTTATACCCCTCATAATACTGGCAGGACTCTACATGGCATGGAACATAGGAGCAAACGACGCTGCAAACTCCATGGCAACTTCCTACGGAAGCGGTGCCCTAACTCTGAAACAGGTGATAGCTATAGGTGTTATGCTTGAATTCATGGGAGCTTCCCTCTTCGGTCAGAGGGTAACTTATACGATAGCAAAGGGAATAGTTCCGATAGAGCTTATAGATCCAAATCTCATAGTTGTTGGAGCTTTGGCATCCCTTTTATCTGCCGGCTTCTGGATAACAATAGCCACGTACTACAGGCTCCCCATATCAACCTCTCATTCAATAGTCGGAGCTGTTCTGGGTTTCGGCATAGCGGCGGTATATCAGGGATATCTAAGCATATCGGATATAAGATGGGATGTGATGGTGAGAATAGTTTTGAGCTGGATTATATCTCCTCTCTTTGGAGGTTTTCTCGCCTTTGTCATATTTACACTTATAAAGCTCGTTCTTTTTGAGAAGTTCGATGTGATGAGCGTTGAAAAGGTCTTCAGGTTTCTTCAGATAGGAACAGCTTGCTATGTCGCATTTGCTCACGGAAGTAACGACGTTGCAAATGCAGTAGGCCCTCTTGCAGCTGCTCTTGGCTGCATAGGAAAGGAGGCACCAATATGGATACTCCTGCTCGGAGGTCTGGGAATATCCATAGGATTTGCGACATGGGGTTACAGGGTAATAGAAATGGTTGGAAGGAGAATAACAGAGCTAACACCGACAAGGGGCTTTTCTGCGGAATTTTCAACTGCAACGACTGTTTTAATGGCATCTTATCTCGGAATGCCGATATCCACGACTCACACGCTTGTAGGGAGCGTCATAGGAGTTGGACTTGCGGGCGGTCTCGCGAGCATAAATTTAAATATCATAAAGAGAATACTGGCATCTTGGCTCCTTACGCTACCCATATCGGCCGCTTTATCAATAGCACTATATATAATGATAATAGAATTAATATGATATATAAAAAAGAGGTGATGAAAATGAGGTTTGTCAGAAGCATATCGGAGGTGTTCGGATACTCACCGTTTGAAGATCTTAAGAGACATGCAGGATTGTGTGCTGTAGCTGTCGGTCTGCTTCAGAAGCAGTTTGAGGCTTACAGAATGGGAAACTTCAAGGAAGTTGAAAGGTTAAGGGATGAGATCGATGAAATAGAGAACAGGGCAGATGATATAAAAGAGGAGATAAGGGGAAAGGTTACAAGATCTCTCTTGCTTCCCGTGGACAGGCACGATCTTCTAAACTTCCTCGACGTTCAGGACGGGATAATAAACTACTGCGAACACGTCGGGCATATGCTTACGTTCAGAAGGATGAGGATAGGAAGGGAGATATGGGAGGGTTTCAGCATACTGCTTTCGAAGATAATGGAGACTATAAATGAATACGAGGATCTGATAGATCACATATCCAGGCTTGTCATGTCCTCATTTACAAGGAGGGAAGTTGAAGAAGCACTCAAGCACGTAAGAGAGGTTGAAAGACTTGAGCACGAGTGCGATCTCATCCAGATAGGTTTGCTGAATTTGCTGTTTAATTCGAACATGAATCCGGTGGATGTGAATCTGGCCGTTACATGGGTAGTTCATCTCGGAGAAATAGCGAATTACACGGCTAGATCTGCAGACAGATTCAGGATAATGATACTCGGGAAGGGTTAATTTAAAACCCGTTGATTGACAGATCTCATTGAAATAAATGACTGAGTAATTAGGGATAGATGATAAATTATAATAAAATAATTATTATTAATTCAAGGATTGGTGTTTTGAGTCCGCATCATTTAATAATGGACGGGAAACTCCTAAGCCATCCGAGATCTGGCTGATAGAGCCTTCTGAGGTCTTTCATTCCAAGCTTCAGCATAGCAAGCCTTCCAATTCCCAGACCCCATGCCAGCACTCTTCCCTTAATTCCCAACGGCTCAGTCACCTCCTTTCTGAAAACCCCCGCTCCTCCCAATTCAACCCAACCCAGTCCCTCAACGTACACCTCTGGTTCCACGCTGGGTTCTGTGTAGGGGAAGTATCCAGGTCTGAACCTGATGTCTTCAAACCCCATCTTCGAGAAGAACTCCTTTAGAAGACCCAGAAGATGTCTGAATCCAACGTTTTTATCGAGAACAACTCCTTCGAGCTGATCGAATTCGGGTAGATGTGTAGGATCTATTGCCTCCCTTCTGTAAACCCTGTCTATGCAGAAGGCCTTTACGGGAGGATCTGGGTTCTCTGCCAGATACTTTATCGTTATAGTCGTTGTATGCGTTCTGAGAACGAGCTGTCTCGCCTTCTCAATATCCCACTTTCCTCCCCATCCCGTTGAACCCGTTTTCCATCCATCCTCGTGAGTTCTCCTGACGTTCTCGACGAATTCCTCCGGCAAATCTACAAATTTATCTAAATAAAAAGTGTCCTGCATGTCCCTTGCTGGATGATCCTGCGGCTGGAAGAGGGCATCAAAGTTCCAGAAAGCCGATTGAACGTAATGACCCTTTATCTCCGTGAATCCCATTTCAAGGAATATCTTCCTGCACTCTTCTATTATCCTCTCGTATGGATGCTTCTTCCCTATGAACAAGTCTTTTGATGGAATCCTTATGTCGTACTTCAGGAACTCCTTTTCCCTCCATGCACCTGAAGTTATGAGCTCGGGTGTTAGGTCCGTTATATACTCTTTAAGCTTTACTTCGGGTTTTTTCAGTACTCTGATTATTATATCCTTTTCCTCTTCCTCCTCAATTAATTTCCTCCTCAAAAGAGTCTTTAGGATATCACTTGAAACTTCATCCCATCTACCCTCGCTTATGAGCTTCAAGGCATTCCTCTCTTCAAACTCGGCTAAATCCTTAACGAGGACAATTTTACCCTCCTTTATATCCACGATTCCCTTCCTCTTAAGCCATCCCAGTGCAATGCCCAGAAACTGTTTTCCGAACTCTTTTTCTACTTCGTGTATATCTATCTCCCTTGTTTCCTTTAATGCATTGAAAAGTATTTCCTCTGGAAGTCCCTTTTCCATGTACTCTTTTCCCTCATCTGTCAGTTTGTATTTTTTTCTTATAACTTCCTTAACATCTGCAAATCCCTTTTCTTTGAGCATGTACCCGGCTTTTAGTATTGCATCTTTACTCATCTTTGCAATTCTTTCTGCCTCTTCAATTTTATAGTTAACATTCACTTTAAGATGTTTTAACAGGCTTATTTCAAACGGTGATAACATTGACATTACTAATAGCTAGAACTTAAAAGTGTTATTAAGGAACACACATTTTAAATTAGCCTGTAATAATAATATTATAACATAGGGTGTCTAATTAGAAAATTCGAGTAATGTGTAATTAACAATTCTTTTTAATGTTTTCCATTTTTTTCTTGCAATAGACGGTAATTTTTTCTTTTCTCTTATATATTTTCTTAGAAATTCGATTGTCTTTTTATCTGAAGAATATCCGCTTCCAAAATCACCGTAAATCTCTTTAAGCTTCTCTATCTCTATATCCCTCTCGACTTTAGCTATTATAGATGCCGAGGAAACTATTGGGTAAAGCTCATCAGCCCTATGACTTGCTATAATCCTCCTTCCGGTTTCATCTGATATCTTATCCGCAAACCTCTCAGGATTAACATCTGGACAGTCGACGTAAACCACATCGGGCTTTAACCTCCTTATTATTTCTACATATGCCCTTCTCAGTATATCGTTTATCGTCATGCTCTCCATTAACTCGTTTATCTCTTCAGCGCTTATCTTAAGCACGCAGACATCGCAAATCTTTCTTATCTCGTCCGCAAGCCTTATTCTTTCATCAGGCTTAAGTCTTTTAGAATCCTTAACACCGATTCTTTCAAGTCTTTCTATAAATTCCTCATCGCAGCAGACACCGCATATAACCATCGGCCCTATCACTGGCCCTTTTCCTGCCTCATCTATTCCGGCAACTCTCATAAACGGAACTAGATTTTCCTGCTTATAAATTTAGATGTACTTTTAGACCTGAGTTATCTGCATTACATTTTGCGCGATGGGAACTCTCCTTAAAAATTAATTTAAAGCAGAAAGACAACTCAACTTATGACAGATCTGTTCGAGCTTGCAAGAATAAAATCGGTTGAAATGGACAGGAGTAATAGAATGGATTCCGAACTTCTTGAGACAGCGATCAAAAATAAATTCACGGGAGTTACAATTCCGGAAGAGCTCGGAGGAATGGGAAAGGGTTACAGGGAGCTCAGCGAAATCTTAATAAAAATTGCAAGGGTAAATCCTTCTTTTTCCCTAACGTTGGCAGTTCATCACATGGTAGTGGACTGCGTAAAGAGATTCGGAAGACAGGAGTGGTTAAGGGATCTGACGAAATACGTGAGTTCTTTTGCCGCCACAGAACCACTTGCTGGAAGCGATGTATCGTCTATAAGGATGAATGCCGAGATTAAAAATGGATTTTTCGTTCTTAACGGATCTAAGATTCTTATAACGAATGCAGAGTTTGCAGAAGTATTTATAGTCCTGGCAAAGTTTGAAGACAAGCCAACAGCTTTTTATCTGAGGAGATCGGAAGGGATTGAGATTAGAAGGATAAACGTTGGAGGGATGAGGGGTAGCGGGATATCTTACGTTAAATTTAGAGGAGTCGAAGTTCCTAAGGAAAACGTCATTGGAGAAGTCGGAAAGGGTCTGAAGGTAATTCTATCGACGATATCAAGGAACAGGTTTCTTTTCTCCTCAATAGGACTTGGAATTGCAGAGAATTGCCTCGAATTCATTAAGAGGTATTCGAAGTCGAGAAGGGTATTTGGTAAGAGGATAATTGACTTTCAGGGTATAAGATGGTTGATATCGGAATGCGTTGCAGATGTAGAAGCCTTGAGGGCCCTGATAAACATTACATCCGATCTGATAGACAAGGGCGAGGATGTAACGAAAATGGGTGCGATCTGCAGGCTAATATCCTCGAAAACCGTGAAAAAAGTCGTGGATACTTCTATGCAGGTACTTGGAGGTAGATCGGTTGTAAGGGGTAGAATTGAAAGGGCATATAGGGATGCAAAGGCTTTAGACTTCTGCGGCGGCTCAACTGAAATAATGAAGGAGATTTTATCGAGATTTATCTAAACTATTTTATCTATAAGATCCTTAAGGTCTATTCCGTGGGTTTCCTTGACAACATTGAGCACCAGCATCGTATAAGTTCTCTTTACATGCTCAAGACCTGCTATTCTCTTTACGAACGAGTTCAGCTCATCCCTGCTCCTGAACCTGGCAACGGTTATAACGTCGAACTCACCCGTGACATCGTAAACTGCTGTTACGTTCGGTTCCTTTGCAAGAAGCTCCTCTACCTCTATAAGATGACCTCCCTCAGCAGTTATACCTATTATCGCCGTAAGATCGAATCCCAGCTTAGAGTGATCAACAATCGGTATGAACTTCTTTATTATTCCCAGCCTTTTAAGCTTGTTTATCCTGTTGTAAACGGTTCCTTCAGCAACGCCAAGTTTTTCGGCCATTTCCCTCAAGCTCTTCCTTGCATCCTTCTGAAGCTCGACGAGTATCTCTATGTCTAGTCTATCAATTCTGTCTGCCATTGACATAGATTATTTTTTATTTCTTAAATATTTTTATCTGAGAGTGTTCAAATTTCTTACATCTTTAAAAGAGGATTTTAAGGTTTTAAAGAATATTCAAACATAAACGTTCAATTTCCAATACACTATTCAACATTTCTATGTTGACCTTGAGTTTAAAGATTAGGATAGAAGTCATCGCAATACATCTAGTTATAAAATCGTTACATGCAAAATCTCGCTTTCAAGACGGAGATGGCGAGGGATTGTGGGAAAGGATATGCAATTTTAAACTAATATACTAATTTTCTCAATTTTCAGATTACTTGGCAAGGGGAAAAAGATGAGCAATGTTTAGCCCATTGAATAAAGAGTCTGATGGAATATGACACATGTGCTCCTAACTACTTTATGAAACCTTAGCCGTAAAGAAGGGTAGAAAGGGAGAAGCTTAGCCCTTTAGCAGGGTAGAAAAATTAAACTGTAGCTTTTTGTGTTATAATGATTTTTATACCTCTCAACGCTATGAGGTAGGCTGATGCGATATGGACGCCAATTTCTTTTGACAACGAAATACCTATACGATTGAGGTATAAGCTGGATTCACATTAACAAGCGTGCCACAAACCTTCTTAACTCATGCTTACAAGAAGTTTACAACTATTGTTGCTCTTTCTTATCTTTCTCTAACCATACGACTCCTCTAATGCCTTCTTTATAGCACCATAGTATCCAAACTTCCTAACTGCGTGGACTTCAAACTCTCTCCAAAGTTCGTCGGGTATCTCAACACTCTTCCTAACCATCTCATACACATATGAGAAGGTAGTTGTACGATACAGTACCCAATAATAGGTACTGTGTCGTAAAACCACCATATGAGAATTATGAAAAGTAAGATTTATAAATCTTCTTCTATATATTGAAGCAGTGAACCCGATGATTAATGAGTGTGATGAATCTCTGATGAACTCAAGTTCGATGAGGGGAGAAGTCTCCCTTACTCGGGCTTGGGGGATGTTAGCCGTAATGAAACCATCCGTGGCCAATACAATAATTCGCTATATGATGCTACGGATGAGGTAACGGTAGCTCACAAAATGCAAGGGAGCTCTGCCCTTCAGGGCGGAGAGGGATTAGGGGAGTGTTTAGATTACGTTGTAGAGAATTGCAAACTTCTCCCTAAACATTTTTATTCCATTCTTCTTATCCTTCTC